>JAGMEL010000286.1 GCA_023128195.1 Caldifarciminota bacterium
TCAAAAAATAAACACCACTCGATACTGTCTTACCAACATAATCTGTGCCATCCCAGATTATTGTATAATAACCAGATGCCTTTGGTTTGTTTTCTAATACACATACTAAACCACCTGAAATATCATATACCTTTATCTTCACTTCATTAGCATTAGCTAAACAATATGTTATCTTCATTGCTTCACCAACTACAGGATTAGGATAGATATCGTAAAAAATCGGATTAATACTTAACGGATCAGAACCCTCATCTTCAGAGACACCAGTAAGAGGAACATACTTCACAGTAAAATAATCACAATCGGGACCGATATAAGACCCACCTGTTACGATGATGTTATTGGCATTATCTACTGCTACGCCATAAGCACAATCATAAGCGCCATTGTTTATTGTATCTTGCCAGAGAATTGTCCCATTGGAATCATACTTCACAGTAAAATAATCATCACTGCCACTTATTTTAGAATACCCCGTAATGATGATATTATTAGCATTATCTATTGCCACGCCACCACGAGCAATATCAGAATCGCCATTATCTATTGTATCGGTCCAGAGAATTGTCCCATTGGGATCATACTTCACAGTAAAATAATCATAATCGACACCTATCCCAGACCCCCCTGTTACGATGATATTATTAGCATTATCTGTTGCTACACCATGAGCAGCGCCATTGCTGCCTGTTGTATCTGTCCAGAGAATTGTCCCACTGGGATCATACTTCACAGTAAAATAATCATAATTGGCTAGGGACCCCGGTTCTCCAGTAGTCCCTGTCACTATGATGTTATTAAAATTATCGACTGCTACACCATGAGCATAATCAAAGGTGCGATTGTCTATTATATCTGTCCAGAGAATTGTTCCATTGGAATCATACTTCACAGTAAAATAATCACAATTGGGCCCCGCCATAAGACAATACCCTGTTACGATGATGTTATTAGCATTATCGACTACTACGTCGAGAGCAGTATCATGGCGGCCATTGGCTATTGTATCTGCCCAGAGAATTGTTCCATTGGGATCATACTTCACAGTGAAATAATCACAATAGCCACCTATATCACAATACCCTGTTACGATGATGTTATTAGTATTATCGACTGCTACGCTGCGAGCAATATCATAGCTGCCGCCATTATCTATTGTATCTGTCCAGAGAATTGTCCCACTGGGGTCATACTTCACAGTAAAATAATCATAATCGACACCTGTAACACCACAATACCCTGTTACGATGATATTATTAGCATTATCAATTGCTACGCCATGAGCACAATCAAAATCGCCATTGTCTATTGTATCTGCCCACTGGATATAGTAATCATCTGCATATAAAGCAATCGAAGACGAAAAAAGATAAATACATAAGACAATAAATATAAATTTGATTTTCATACAAAACCTCCTTTTCTGTGTTTCTGCATTTTACAATTATGCTTCTATTTATCGATGTAATCTATTTCATTACTATACCATAATTTCTGCAGAATTTCAAGACCAATTATGCAAAATGATATTATCTCTTTCTTCCTACTCTACTCAGATTAAAATTGTCTAATGTCCAGCCGAAGGTAGCGTGTTTTTTATTTAGCGTACAGGATTTTTCAGGAAAGCTTTAACTCCACTTCCAGCCACCTTCTTTGCTACAATTAACCATACTAATTCTATCGACTTGCTTGCCCAAGTCAATGACCACCCCATTGCCAGTAAATATAAGGGAATATCGGTATCGGCAGCGTGACAGTTTCACGCGCCTCAGAAAAATAAAAAGTCAGCGATGTTGTTTCAATGCGCATGTTCCTAAGAAAACCCCACCGGCACTTGAGAAATGGAGCCACACGAAAACCATAGGCAAACTGATACTTTCTTGGCACATTGTCCAAATAGATAAAGGTTATACCATAAGAGCCGGTACCATGGCATGAGAGCCATTTAGTAATACGCCAGTCTACACCTAATGATATATCTGGGCTCACTAAATTTTCAAAGACTTGACCATAATATTCAGGACGATTGTCATTTTCAATGAGCAAGTATTCTGAAAAAGTTCCACCTAATGAAATATGGAATCGTAAGCGCTTCAATATGAGCCATGACGCATTAATGCGGTTGTACCAGTTGTGCCCTTTACGGACAACGTGAAGCGTGTCATATCCATCGGTGAGGTCTATCTCCTTAGGTAAGTATTGGTACATTGTTTCATAGGCAATGGCAGGTCTAATGCCATTCTGCCCAACAAGACCGAATCTGAAATTGAAACTCGGCACACCGCCGAGCCAGCATTCTATATCGAACTCCGCAGTTATCCAATCAGTTATCCCCCACCACATCCAACCAGGGGTCAGACCCAATACCGGGAAATTATATGCCCACTCGCCGCGGTGAAAAGTGTATGCTGTATATGAGTCAAGTGGATGGAGCATCTTTTCTGTATGCAGCGATTTATCAAGAACCTGTCCATACGCACCGTGGATAATTAAACACGGCAGCAATGCCATGAGCAATATGCTAATCCTTATTCTGAAATCGCTTAACTCCATGCACAAATACATCGATAAGTACTTATTGCGTGGGATCAACAACTCTGCCAATAAACAAAATACTTCCCGAATGATTATCACGAATCATAAAAATAAAAGGATGGTCTGCGCAGAATACTGCGGGCGGAGTAGGTTCTGCTACAGACGTAAGTTCCATCATCACTGCTGTAGCGGCAGCTGCCTCAGTACCCTCTTCTGAAACATCCACAAATGCCTTGTGAACCACTTTACTGATAAATAGGTCTTTTTCTCCGGTCATTCCAGAAAAATCAGCCTTTGTAGTAAAAGCAATGGGCATACCCATATCAGCAAGCGCTGATTTCAACTGAAATTCACATGTCATGGTGAATTTAGGAAAAAATACTGCAACCTGGTGCCATGCCAAAGCATTCATCCATTCCTGGAACCTATCTGTATTAACAGAGTTTTCTAATTCAGTTAAACCATCTTTTTTTATAGGTAATAAGATAACCATAGACAAATCATCACCCTTATAAGGAACTTCAAGAACCTGTAACTCATCGCTCTCAAAATATTTAAACCTATCTTCTTGATTCATCATTAATACATCCACTGTGGTCTCAGGTGTGATATAAAAGGGATTTTCCTGTGTCAGTTTTTCTTCGAACTGACTTTCCCATTCACCTTTAAAATAAATCGCATTTGTCAAAACAAGACGAGTAAGGAAATTAATCATGCCGGGTTTAATCAACTTCTGTATTCTGTCATTTGTCTTTTGCTCAACCCAAATGTTTATCTTCTTACGCGCAGCCTCACTGTCTTTCGCAAAATCAACATGATTAAGACCCGCATCATAATGCTCCTCAGTCAGCTCAAGAAAATCCTTAAGAAAATTATAACCGGTCTGCAACCACAGTGCATTTGCGATATTCAACTCAATACCCTCTTTAACATAATCTTTCAGCTGGGTTTCTAAACTAAAAAATGCGGAATGAAGACGTTTCTGTCCCAACGTGAAATGCAATACATCCGCCATTTGTTTTTCGGTATTTTCACGAGCTCCGGCAAAAGTCATGGCAAGCGCTGTAGAAATGCTGTATGGCGACAAAAAAAGATTCCCTTCGTGAGTCTTCAGTTGTGCATACAGGTCTAAAGCAAAAGCATTATTTCCTTTAACAAGTGTTTGTAAATCAGAGTTTTCCTGAGCGAATACAGCGTTCTCCGGCAAGGTAATCATTATTCCGAGTAATATTAATATAAAAACAGAGTTTTTTTTATTGATGCACATAGTCTTTCCTCCTTTTTATTAATTGAAAATATTTAACAGTTTATAATGAGTTTATTTATAATTTTAACTCTGTCAATAGGATGTTGCAGAATCCTTTATCTTAATTACAAACTTACCGCGTCAAGCATAATTTTCCACTAACATCTAGTATCCAGTATCTATCATCTGCGTTATTGCCTGCCCTCGTTATCGTGTATAATGGGGATTTGACCTCAATTATGACCGATTCATCTCAGCATCATCTAATTTATAATTCTTTTTCATACACTATTCTTGTTAATTTAAATCCCATTTTCTCGGCTAATTTCCGAATGGCGAAATCATCAGGTTCGGCATGAAAGGTTATTCGCTTTATGCTTCTGGACTTTGCCATTAATATAATCGCTTCTAATAACCTCTTTCCTATGCCCTGTGATCTATATTTCTCATCTACATAAATCTCATTTAACTCAAGTATATCTTTATTCACAATGCCATCCTGAAACCCAATCTGTACATCATTCGAAAAAGCAATTAGCCCAATATAATCAGGATTTTTAAATCTTCTTTTCAACCTCGTCTCAATTGCGTTAATCTCGTCACTATCAGTTATACCATCAACAACCGCAGCATATTCAGCAAGAAAACGCATGTCTGTAATATTCATTGGTTGAATTTTTATTTCCATTCTTATTCCAAATTTGTATATAATCTTGCCACGTTTTATATCACCTTTCCATCATAGAATGATCTTCAATTCCATTAAGGCTTTTTATTGCCTTTTTTATCTGTTGCACACACGCTTTGGTATCTCTGTTTATTTCTGTACCTGTAAATCGCAGCACTAACCATCCACTACTGGCTAACTCATTATTCCTCATTCTATCTTTCTTCTGGGAATCCTTAGAAGAATGATAAGCCTCACCATCACATTCAACATCAATCTTACCCTCTTTGCAAAAAATACCAAAATCAAGACAGTACCTCGTTTTTCCTTCCCTGACAAATAATTGCCTTTCAGGCGTGATTTCATATTGTTTCAGAGTCTTGTAAAGCTTTTCTTCAATAGGACTTGTATGATAAAGATCATTGATTTCCTTTGCCCTCATCAACTTACCGAGTGTAGTAGGAATAAAGACAATCCTTCGCCATTTTTTACTGGGAATAGGATGTGGAAGTTTTTTTAACCTCTCAATTGAAAATTTATAATAATCTTCCATGGCGCGAATATGTTTTGGTTCATCAGGAAGTAAGTCTATTCTTTTTACTATTTTCAATTCTTTGACCTCCACATAATAATTTACTGACCATTTTTCATCACCGAATATCTTTGGTTGATAAAAAGCTAAATACTTCAATTGCGTAGCTATCCCAGGAGCACTCTTAACTGGAATCCTGTACCAATGTTTTTCCCTTAATATTTCCCAATCTTTTTTTCTGGGTACAATCGCAACAAGTGCAATTTCATTATCTATTTTCATAAATATAAATAGGATACTATAAGAATAACATTTTGTCAAGTAAACCTATCGACTATTAGACTATACGACTATTAGACCATCCGACTATTAGACTATCTCATTTGACCCCAATTCCTACCTATTTTGTAGGATCCACAACTCTGCCAATAAACAAAATATTTCCCGAATGATTATCACGAATCATAAAAATAAATGGATGGTCTGCCCGGAATACTGCGAGCGGAAAGAGGATCACTTCAGAAATATACTCCATCATCACTGCTGTAGCGGCAGCTGCCTCAGTACCCTCTTCTGAAACATCCACAAATGCCTTGTGAACCACTTTACTGATAAATAGGTCTTTTTCTCCGGTCATTCCTGAAAAATCAGCCTCTTTAGTGAAAGCAATTGGCATACCCATATCAGCAAGCGCTGATCTCAACTGAAATTCACATGTCATGGTGAATTTAGGAAAAAATACTGCAACCTGGTGCCATGCCAAAGCATTCATCCATTCCTGGAACCTATCTGTATTAACAGAGTTTTCCAATTCAGTTAAACCATCTTTTTTTATAGGTAATAAGATAACCATAGACAAATCATCACCCTTATAAGGAACTTCAAGAACCTGTAACTCATCGCTCTCAAAATATTTAAACCTATCTTCTTGATTCATCATTAATACATCCACTGTG
>JAGMEL010000287.1 GCA_023128195.1 Caldifarciminota bacterium
GAGGTAAAAGAAGAAAAGAGTAAGGAGGAATTTATGTACAAAGCAATTATTAAGTTTGATGATAAGTGGAGAAAGGATATTGTTTTATTGGAAGAGGAACAACTTGAGACAGTGGAAAAAAGGGTTGAGAAAGTATATGCCGATGGCTATATAAAAATTGTGAATAAGGATACGGACTCAATGGAGATCTCCTCTTATTATAGTTTGGATGAGATTGATAAAATTGTCATTGTGCAATGTTAAATGAACAAAAAATGTCTTTTGGTATGTCACATGTATAAAGAGCTCAAGGAGTTTGAGGAGATAGCGGAGAAGATATATTGTTTTATATATATTTTTCACCTCAGGTAATAGATGAATTGAGAAAAATGGATGGAAATAAAGAAAAAAAGGAGAAAAATAATGGATTGCATAGAAAAAAAGACAGATAATAAAAAGGCATTAAAGAGTTTTGATGAACTTATAATGGAGATTATCCATGAATATGAGAGAAATTCTCTTTTTCCTGATGTTATATGCTTCCCTTTTAATTGGGAAAGCTTGATGTTATTGGGAGATTGGTTGAAACCCAATGGGAGTATAATGAAATCAAATGGGGAGGATAGAATTGTTGTTGGGATGCAATGGGGTATTTGTTTTATGGTTGAGAAGGGGTTATCCTCTGAGACATTTACGGTTGAATTTGAGAAGAAGGGAAAAAGAGAAATTGAAATGAGGAAATTGAATGAATTTTTGGGGAAAGAAGAAAATGCCTTTAAGGAGTAGATAATGAAAGATATTGACGATAACTTAAGTAAAACAATTGGAATGGCTATAGAAGATTATATCAAGAAGAATTCAAATTTTGGAAATATACCACATCATATAGGTAATACTATCACAGATTCTTTGTTTTGTGCGGAGAAGATACCGGACGGTCTTCTATGTTATTATGAGATAGATAAAGAGTATAATGATTATTACACTTTGTATTATGATATAAAGGGGGAAGAAATTAATTGTAGTCAAGAATTCCGAGTGGCAACAACACCCTTTCTAATGAGACCTTTGATTTCTGTGTCTTTTTCTGATAAATGGAAAGAAATTGAAGATCATGTCTCTTTTAAAAATGCAGTGGATGAAGTTGTCTGTAAAATGGGCGATGAATTTATAGAGAAGTGGAAGGAGCGATTTTCAAATTATCTTCAAAAAATGTATGAGAGATTAAAATGGCAAATTGGTATAAAGGAATTTGAAGATGCGAAAGGGAAATGGATCAATAAGAAGGGAGGAGATGCAATTGTTTTTTTGGTAAATAGAGATAAATTCAATTTGGAATATATGAAGGTTAATGAGATCAATAAGGACTTATTAGAAGATTATGAATTGTGGTTTGCTGATTATTTTGGCATTTGGATTCCTTATGTTTCTTTATTCAAAATTTCGGGTAAGGTTGAAGAGAAGAGTGGTGATTTGAATTTTGTAATGTGGAGTTGTTTTAATATTGTCTTTGATACAAATGAAATGTTTGTGGTTAAATGATATTTGTGATATATATCTGGGGTATGAGTTGCATAACAAGGGTCTCTTTCGTGCCTTAATGCACTTTCCAGCTGTTGATCTTCAGACAGGGAGACTGGAAATGGTTTCGCTTGATATTCTATAAAGAAGACAAACGAAGCGGGCGAATGTGGATAATACCAGGAGTAGCTACCTGGTGGGTCAATCCCACCTCATACCCTTGACAAATTATAAAAAGATGTTATGTTAAATGAATGAAGATGGAAAAGGAGGTTAAAAAAATGAAGTTAAATAAGAGATTTGAGAAATTTAAAAGAGATTATCAAATATCAAACAACATAAGTATTATATAAAGGAGATATTAAATGGATGGCATGAGGAAATTTGGATATGATATATGGAAAGATGAAGAAATAAAGAAGGGGTCCTCTCATTCCTCTTTTGTTGATTGGGATTTTTATATTAAAAAAATAAAGGGAGATATAATGAATCTGAGTAAAGCATTATTAGAAAAGGAAGAAATAGATAAACTTAAAGAAGATGGTTGGAGAGTGACTTATAATAAGAAAAATGGATCTGTTACTTTAACTAAATTTGCACCATCATATATTGCTTCATTAGAAGGAAATAAAAGACATTGGATAATCTGTTCTTGTGGACAACATGCTATTTGTATTGAAAGAGATTCTGATGGTCTAATTGATATGGGATTTTGGTGTGCGTATATGAGCCAAGCTGAAAGGGGCTTGGGAGAAAGAATAAAGGATGCTTTTAAACTCCTCTTTAGAAAAGAATTGTTTAATGATATGGTGATGTTAGATGATGAGGAGAAAGATAAATTGATTGAAGTTCTAAAAAAGATATAGGAGGTATGAGATGTTAAAGAAAGTTCATAATTTGTATTTTCCGGAAATGGTTTGTGTGGGTGAGACTACTTTGAAGGTAAATGATGAAGAATCAAAAACATTGCCAATTTATAAATTGGATTGGACGGAAAAGGAAAAGACAGTTGGAAAAAAGCATGAGGCATGGCTAAGGAAATATCATCCTGATACAAAGATGTCAATTGTTGGGTTCTATGGAAATGAATTGCCTTCTCCTTATGCCTCTTGGATAAATGAAATGCAATATGTAATTTCTCCTGAATATAAAAGAGAGATCAGAAGATGTGCGGAACAGGCATTGGGAGAATGGAATATAAAAAGACCTTTTGATACTTCAATAAGAGAAATGTGTTTAGGACCTGCGGTTGAATTTGTGAGAATTGCTTTTAAGTTGTTGACTGATTGTGCCTATGACCCAAAAACTAATTATTATTATAGAAAATCTGATAAACGGATCCTGAGCCATGCTCTTTTATATAAATTCTGGATAAATCAAACGGGTGGGGGCATGGTTTGGTTCCATGCGGGTTTGGATTATTTGGAACGGATTTATGGAAAGGGTCTTCAGACAGAAGGAGAGGAAAAAAATCCTATACAAGAAGAGGTTTCATTTTTTCTTGATGAAATAAGGAAACAGGAACAAGTGATAAATGATAAGTTTGCAAGAGTTATGGTGGACAAGGACAATGAAGAAATCAAAGAAAATAAAATAGGTGAGGATAAGGAAAAAATGGAATGATTGTTACCAGGCAAAATGAATAATCTCAGTTCTTGTCTGGTAACTTTCCCAAAAAAGAAAAATAAATTACCCCCTTGACAAAATCACATTTCTTGTTATATTGTTAGTATGAAAGATAAGGAGAAGATATGGGTATTGATATGTATGTTTTTATAGAAGTTAAATATGAGAGGGCTGGGGAATGGGAGTTGTTTGCTCCCTTTCTTAATTCAAGAAAAGATCATCTTTTATTTAATGTTTTGCGTGGGGAGGATGGAGAGTGTAATTATCCATCGGAATTAAAACCTAGGGGTTTGCCGAAAGATGTATCTTTCAGAGTTAATAGAAAATATGATCTTGCAGGTCCCGATCATTATAGTACTTCTTGGATGTCTTTTCAGGATTTGGAACTTGCTTATGGAAGGTATGAAAAAAGAAGAAAGGAAGAAAATGGAAAAAGGAATTTTGAATTAGAGGGAATGATGGGTTTGATGGAGAGACTGGATAAGTTACAGATAGAAACAAGACTTGTGTATTGGTTTAGCTATTAATATGAAAGATAAGGAGGAGAAATGAGAGGTAAGTTTATATTCAGGGTAAAGGATTTACTGCCTATATGGGAAGAGGTGTGTGAACTCAAGGGAATGAATTCATGGGCGATAGCAGAAGGTCTAATGGATAAAGAAGATGAAATAACTTTCACATTAGAGGAGGCGGTATCCCTGGGTCTAATTAATTATGGGAAGATCAAATAATGAAAGGAGGTAAAGATGAGTAAAATATATAAGTTGGAATTGCGAGAGTTTTTATTTGGGGAAAGTTCAAAGAATATAAATTCAATTATTAATTATCTATATAGGGATAGAGTTGAGGCAGTAGATTTCATACTATTGCGTGGTAACAAGGAAATAGAAAAGGCAATGCAGGAAGCAAATGGTTGGAAATTTGAAATTGTAAATGAAAAAGGAAGAAATGGATAAGAAGACTGATGTTCTCATTAATGGTGAAGTCGCAGGAAGTACTTCTTTTGATGATTGTTTGATGGTTGAGATCCCTAAGAAATATAAGAGGGGAATGGAAAAGAGATGGGATCTTAGAAGATTTAAAAAGGAAAGTTCAGTTTTTATGTCTGTTGGAAATGCCGGTATGTTCGCAGGTTATGTATATATGAATAGGAGTCCTTGTGATTTATGTTCAGATTTTTTGATTACGTCTGTTTGTGCTGATGGCTCTTATATTCAGGGATGTAAAAATTGTCCTTTTGATGAATTCAAAAAGGATGGTAATAGTATAAAAGGTTGTGTAAGATGGTTGGCACTAGTTGCAAAAGATTGGTCTGTTTTAAAAATCAATGAATTTTATGTTGGTTGGCCTTTATCAAATGATAAAAAAGCTCGAAAGCAAATGAAAGAAATTAGGAAAATGGCGAAGAAGTATATCAAATGGGTATGAAAAATTGTGAAGTGAGTATGTCTCCTTTTACATATTCACTTGATTTAGCAGATGGGGAGAGTGTGCAAAAGTTTATTTTGATTTGTAATGGGAAAGAATTCCATTTATATGATTCTAATGAAAATAATGAAAAAAAGTATTTGATAAGTTCATGGACCTGTGGGGAGAAGATGCCTTCTTTTATGCAAAGATTTATTAGGGAGGTTTGAATGAAGAAGATAAGATGGAGTGGAAGACAAAGTCAATCTATTAGAAAAGTAATCAGGCATTATAAAAGGATATTAAAAGAAGATAATAGTAATGGATATTTGAAGATATTGGTAGAAGGATCTTGTCCCTTTTGTGATA
>JAGMEL010000288.1 GCA_023128195.1 Caldifarciminota bacterium
AATAAGGGAATTTTAATTGCCCGGTTATATAAAAAGGTTGCTAAATATCCATAACCTATGCCCTTTTCTTTTAACTCTGCTAAAAGAGGATACCACATAAATATTGGTCCTGTGGAAAGGATACCGCCAATAATAATAAAAATCCACTTTTTTATTCCTGGTTCTCTAAAGTGTTTTGTAATAAGTTTTGGGGTGATAAAATAATTTGCAATAACCATTAAGATAAATACAAGAATGAGAATAGGTACAATCTGAATTATGAGATTACTGAAGAATTTTAAACTTGATGAAAATAGGTTAAAGTTTATAAATGCCAGGATAATATATACCAAAATAACGGCTACCAGAAAATACAATGCACCTCTTGTCTTTTTTGATCTGTTTTTCATTTTTTATATAACATTTAACAGAAATACTGTAATAAGTGCAACGATAATAGCAAATAAAAAGCTCGTCGCATTTCTGATTATGGCAAACTTTTTACCCAAAATAAGAGATTCTGCTGGCAATTGGATAATGCCTACGGTAACCCATGCAACAATAAAGGCGGTCACGGCAATTAGACTCACCCCATCTTTTAAAAACTCTCCGCCCAGGATATAACTTGTTATCGGACTACCTGCAGATATACTACCTGTAATACTTCCAATGACTGAATCTAAAATCGGATTTTTCTGAAAAAATCTTATATAGAACGACTTTGGGATTAAAACAGGAATCAAGCTCACTAGCAAAAGTACGCCAATAATTAAAGGCAGCATTTTATAAAGGGATTTGAATGATTTAATAGCAGATTTTTTTAGTTTATCTATTACCATTTTTAAGCTAAATTCGGGTCGATTTTCTTCATGTAAGCAGATGATTCAAAAGTACTAATGCTTGTTTGCATGCCTTTTTTCTGATGTAGTCGCGGTTCCCCTTAAATAAATACTTCTCGGCGAATATCATCTTATTATATGCAATACCAATATAAACCATGCCAACCGGTTTCCTCTTTGAACCACCCGAAGGACCGGCAATCCCTGTAATGCCAATACCAATATCAGATTTGAACCTTTTCCGCACACCCTGTGCCATTTCCCTGGCAACCTCAGCACTTACTGCCCCGTATTTTTTTAATGTCGCTGGTTTTACACCAACTGTTTTCTGTTTTACTTCATTTGAGTAAGCGATAATCCCACCGGGGAAATATTTCGAACTGCCCGGAACCTGAGTAATGATACTACCCAGCATACCACCGGTGCAGGATTCGCAGATACTTAAGGTTAGCTTCTTCCTGGTCAATGTTGTGGCAATTTGATTTAATATTTTATTCATTACGGACTTTTATAAAAATACATTTTTTCTTTTCCATCATTATGAACCTGGGGCACAGTAATTTTTTGAGATTGCTTCCCCCGCACTTTCATCAAAAGTGCGGGGTCGCAATGACAAAAGAGGAAATCATACATTATATTAGACTAAAGGCTAATACCAAACATACGAATTATTAATATCACAACGGTAGTATATATTGCTGCGCCGAGATCATCAAGCATTACACCCCAACCACCAGGTAAATCCTCAAGTTTTCTAACAGGCCACGGTTTTATTATATCAAAAATTCTAAATAGCACAAATGTAATTGCTAATGGAAAAATTCTTTGCGGTGTAATATACAGAGGAATTAACAGACACGCATATTCATCGATTACAATCCTGTGCGGGTCTTTTCCCCATGATTTAGTAAGGTCGTTTGAAACCTTCACACCCATAAAGAAAAGTATAATGGTGACCAAGATGTAGAGGAGATTATACGGAAGCAGAAAATACCAGATAACAACACTTATCAAACAAGAAAATGTAGCAGGTGCTACTGGTATGTAGCCTAAGAATAATCCTGTTGCGAATATTTTCTTTAAGAAATCTATTTTTTCTTCTTTGGAAATTTTTCTTGCCAGAGCGAAACAATATTGGCAAGAATAAAAATTGAGGAATAGGTTCCGATAATAAAACCAATGAGCAGGGTAAAGGCAAAATCAGCAATCACTGACCCGCCAAAAATCAAGAGCGCAAGAACTGCCAGAAGTGTCGTGCTGCTTGTTAATATTGTCCGCGGAAGTACCTCATTCAAACCCGTATTCAAAACAACATTATACGATTCCTTACGCATCTTCTTATGCTTTTCCCTTATCCGGTCAGAGATAACGATTGAATCATTAATTGAATAACCGATTATTGTCAATAATGCACCAACAACAACAATCGAAAATTCCCTTTGAACCAGAACAAGAACACCAATAGTAAATATTGCATCGTGGAACAAGGCGATAACCGCGGCAATACCAAAACGATAATCAAATCTAAATGAGACATAGCCAAGAATCAAAACCAAAGCAAGAAATACTGACCACAGTGTTTTAGTAAGTAATTCCTTGCCGATCTTCGGCTCAACAGTTTCCTCCCTTAATATCTCTCGTTTGTTATCAGGAAAGTCTGTAGACAGAATTTTCTTTACTGCCTTAGCGAATTCTACTGGTTTTTCCGCTGCAGCCCTTATTATATACTCTTTCTTCTCATTGCCAAGAGATTGGATTATTGAACGCTCTTTTCCTATCCTGGCAAGTGAATTTCTCAAATCAGCGGTTGTAACTGGATTGGAAAACTTTATCTGTAGAAGTGTGCCACCTGTAAAATCAATCCCAAAATTCGGTCCCTTAATAAAAATGAGCAGCAGGGCTATAGTAATTATAACTGCAGAGAAGATAAAACCATATTTTCTTTTACCGATAAAATCAATATTTGGATTTTTTATAATCTCTATCATTTTCAGATCCTCAATGTATGTATATCAAATTTATATGTGAAATAGTTAAAGATAACCTTACTAATAAAGACTGCACTGAATAGATTGGCGACCAGCCCGATGGTGAGCGTTAAAGCAAAACCCTTTATCGGTCCGCTTCCAAAGATGAAAAGTATGACTCCAATAATAATCGTTGTAACATTCGAGTCGAATATGGTAATCCAGGCACGACCAAAGCCCTGGTCAATGGCTGTTCTTGTTGTCTTACCAATCTTTAATTCCTCCCTTATTCTTTCAAATATTAACACGTTTGCATCAACTGCCATACCTATGGTAAGAGCAATACCAGCAATACCGGGCATGGTCAAGCTAGCACTGAAGGCACTCAATACCGCAATTAAGAAGAAAAAATTTAAAAAGAGTGCAATATTAGCGACAAAACCAGCTAATGAATAATAAATTAGCATGAAGAGTATCACCAAGGCACTAGCAATTAAAACTGCCCTGATACCGCTTATTATTGAGTCCCTACCCAGACTAGGGCCAACAGTTCTTTCTTCAACGATCTTCAGAGGTGCTGGTAATGCACCAGCCCTGAGCACAATGGCTAAATCCCTTGCCTCTTCAGCAGTGAAATTACCCGTTATGCTGGCTTTACCGTGCGGAATTCTCTCTTGTATATATGGCGCGGATTGAACAATATCATCAAGCACAATTGCCAGACGCTTATTAATATTTTTCCCGGTTATTGAGGCAAATTTCCGCGCTGCCTCTCTTTTAAACTCCAGGCTGATCTGCCATGAACCTAAGTGCTGAAGATCCTGCCCTGAACTGGGCTGGTGACGGGCATCGCGAATTGTTTCACCGGTCAATTCCGCTTCCCTTTTAAGAAGATATAATTTTTTGACCTCACGACCCTGATATACCTCTTTAGTACCAAACAAAAAGTGCAGGTTTTGTGGTATCACTTCCTCTGTCCGTGCCAGTAATGCCTTTACTGAATCTTCATCACGCACATCAATACCCATATCCCGTTCTACGCCAATAATATATGAACTGAATGGCTCCTCAAAGGCAAGTGTATCTCCCCCCTGGAGAAATCTATCGATTTTTTCAATGACATCAGGTACTCGTTCATCGACAACAATCTTGAATTCAAGGTGAGCGACCTTTTCAATAAGATTTATTGCCCTGTCTCTATCCACACCAGGAAGTTGCACAAGTATTCTTCCTCCTGAGTGTTTTTCAATTACTGGTTCGTAAACACCAAATTCGTCAATACGATTTTGGATAATCTCAAATGCACGGTCTCTTAAATCCTGTGGCATTTCTTTAATATTTGTAGTATCTATCTCGAGCACAAGATGCATTCCACCCTTAAGATCTAATCCAAGATGTATTGCCCTTTTTGATAATGCAATTTCCTCATTCTTAGACAAATTTTTTCCTGTATATAATCTAATTGTCGGATAGATTGTATAAATGCCGAGAAGGATTGCAAAAATAACAATGCCCATTCTTAAACCAATATTTCTCATCTCACTCCTTTTATAACCTGAACCATCTCGTTTGTTGCCTGTCTCAAACCTACAAATACAGCGCGCGCAATTATTGCAAATCCAATCGAGAAATTGGTGATTTCAGATACTGTTAATAAAGAATTAACATTTTGGTAGTTGAGAGCATGGCCTGCATGGATATCCAAGCCTTCACGTCTTGCCGCTTTGGCAGCCCGAGCAATCTTGATTATCTCATTTCTGATTTGCTTCCGTTTCAATTTTGAATACTCATTGGTATTAATTTCAATATATTGTGCTCCAATTCTTGCAGCCTCTTTTACCTGTTCTATATCAGGATCAACAAAGATCCCAACTATAATACCATTTTCCCTGAGATTTGAAATAAAAAGTTTTAAATCCTCTTTGATATTTAAAAGATTCATCCCACCCTGGGTTGTAACTTCACCAGGTGATTCAGAGACAAGGGTTACATAATCAGGTTTTACCCTCACAGCAATACTTGCCATCTCTTGTGTCGCTGCCATTTCAAGGGTCAAATCTGTTTTAATAACCTTATTTATCAGTTGTAAGTCGCGTTCTTTAATATGCCGCCGGTCCCCACGTAAATGGACTGTAATGCCGTCAGCACCACCCAGTTCAGCCTCAACTGCAGCATATATGGGATCAGGGATTTCTTCTTTTCGCGCCTCCCTTAATGTCGCGATATGATCAACATTTACTGAAAGTTCCATTGGCTATTATATCCAAAAAAATCTTTGTGTCAACCGAATAAAGATCGGTTTTCGTTTATCGGTTGCGAAAGGAGGAAACACGGAGACCTGGGCTCTTGGAATATTTTATTAGCTTTAATGTATTATACAATGAAGGAGGCAAACATGAAGAAATTATTGCTATTGTTTTTTATCCTGGCAATGTGCGTTTATCCAAAAGGAGAAGAAGAGACAGTCAAGAATTATCTCGATAAAGTAAAAGTTGGAAAGGCTATCGAGTATAAAAATTTAAAGATCTTTCCGATTATAGCCAAAAAACTCCTTAGCACCCAGGGTTATGTAACATTGGATGAGGCAACAGACAAAAACTGGTTAAAGATCAAGGAGGTCGGCTCTGGTCAGGTGAATTCTGTTGAGATAAAGAATAATGGAAAAAAGCCAGTTTTTGCTATGACCGGAGAGATGATAAGTGGTGCCAAGCAGGATAGAATGTTGAACCAGGATGTTTTTTTACCGGCAAAAAGTGGATGGATCAGGGTACCTGTCTATTGTGTTGAACACGGCAGATGGACTCAAATCACACCAGAGTTCAAATCTGAAAAGCTGCTCGTGCCCAATGCTGTAAGACAAAAGGCAAAGATTACTGAGAGCCAATCAGAAGTATGGGATGAAATAGCTGCAGGCCAGGATAGATTGGGCATAGCATCTGGAACTGGTACAGCAATAGCAAACTATGAGGATAAGGACATCAAGAAAAAAGTCGATGAATATGCGAGAAAACTCAAAAAGGTTCCGTCTATTTCAAAATCATGTATTGGCGTTGTGGTCACAACAGGCAATCGAATAATCTGTTTTGATATGTTCGCAAACAATGGATTACTCAATAAGCTCTGGAAGAAATTAATAAAATCCTATGCCATGGATGCAATATCCAGTGAAAAAGGTACAGTCGAAAAAGCAGATATAGAAGATTTTATTGAGGCGCTCGAGCAGGCAAATTATGTATCAACCGGTACACCAGGACTTGGCAAATTAGTAAAGATTGAATCTGATTTTGGTAAGGGTTCAGCCCTTATTTACAAATCTGCAGTTGTTCATATGGACTTCTTTCCTCAAGATGGAATAATCGATGATGGCGGTTTGCGCTTAGATATCCGCAGGAATCAAAGGTTGGAAGATTAACAATTTGTATTGACAAAATGTCTTTTCTGAATATAATACAATACGATCGCGGGGTGGAGCAGTGGTAGCTCATTGGGCTCATAACCCAAAGGTCGCTGGTTCGAATCCAGCCCCCGCTATTTGGGGGAATTCCAGCATCCAAACCCATACCAACTGACCATTTCTATACTTCCCCATACGCACTCAGTATTTTAACAATGCCAACGATCGTTGCTGTTTCGCTGCGCAGACGGTTTGGACCGAGTGATAACAATCTTACGCGATTATTTTTGAGCATTTCGATCTCTGAATCAGCAAATCCTCCTTCTGGTCCAACAATATACAAAATAGATTTCGCCCCACAGGGTATATCTGATTTCCCGTCTTTATCCGCAACAAGTACGAGATCGAAATTGTTGAAATTTTTTAAAAGACTATTTAAATCTTTATAAAAAACAATCTCAGGACTGTAGTATTGCTGAGATTGAAGCATTGCACTTATAGCAATTTTTTTAAAACGGCTCAGTTTTGACTGACTCAATGTGGGTATTATGGAATAGTGTGATATAAACGGAAAAAATCTAATCACTCCCAATTCAGTTCCTTTTTCAAAAATAAGATCGTTGCGCAGTCCTTTGAGCGGCACAAATGCAAGTGTTAAATTTATGCCTCTTCCTCTTTTTACCGGTATTTTGTCTATAATTTCAGCATCTATTTGTGACCTGGCAATGTTTGTAATCCTTATTTTATAGCTATGCCCCTTACCATCAGTTACAAAAATTGTGTCACCAATTTTTTTTCTCAGAACATTTTTAAGATGGTGAAATTCTTCACCGCTGATAATGATTTTATTATGTGAGATATTTTCTGGTGGTATATAGAAAAGGTTATGAACCTGGTTCATTAAATACTAATTCGTCTCAGCGGACAAAAAAGATACGGACATCCAATTATCTATATATATAAGGTCATCAGGCTATCAGATCTTCAGAGGATCTGGGAAATTTTATTACCTGATATCCTGACACACTAATATCCAGCTTCTGATGTTCTGATATCCTGATAATCTAAATTTACATTTACCATTTGGCATTTGGCATTTGGAATTTGTAATTTACTTAGGTTCCTCTTTTCCTCGGAGTTGGTTCTCCCTCGTATTCCTTCAATTTCTCAAGTATCTCGTGTAAACTTTTATCTTTAGCCTTCAGGGGTTTTAAATCAAGTTCCACATACAGATCACCACGACCGCTATCAGGCCGTGGCATACCTTTACCTCGTGCCCGAATGATTTCAGGAGCGCTACTTCCCTTTGGTATCTTTACTTTCTGCTGTTTCCCATTTAAACCAGGAACATTTACCACGCCACCATGAATCAATTTGGTATAAGGTATAAGAATTCTCATATAAAGATCATATCCTCTTCGCTCAAAATATGCATGAGGTTTTTCTTCAAATTGTACAATAATACTTCCTTTTCCTCCTAATCCAAAATGTCCTTCACCTCGCAAAACAATATATTGACCATTTGCTATACCCTGCGGTATCTGAATTTCAATTGTTCTGGTTTTCCTGATTTTCCCTTTGCCCTGGCATTTTACACAGGGGTTTTTTATAACCTGTCCCTTGCCCTGACATCTCGGGCAGGTCGAAATGCTGGTAAATGTTCCAAAGAAACTACGCGATTGAGTTCTCACCTGTCCTGTGCCGCCGCATTGGAGGCAGTTCATGAAATCATATCCTCCTTTGCCATTGCAGTCCGAACAGGCTTCATAGCGGTCGATTTTAAACTTCTTCTTCGTCCTTGTTACAATATCTTCAAGTGACACCTTGAGAATCACATGAATATCGCCACCCCTTTTTGCCCGTTGTCTTGATGGTCT
>JAGMEL010000289.1 GCA_023128195.1 Caldifarciminota bacterium
ACACCATCATGTCCATATTGATCATAGAGTTGTTTCTTTTTAGGATCCATCAAGATTTCATAAGCTTCAGAGATCTCCTTGAATTTTTCCTCAGACTCTTTCTTGTTTTCAGGATTCATATCTGGATGGTGTTGCTTTGCCTTTTTCCGATATGCCCTCTTTATCTCTTCTTGGGATGCATTCCTTGAAGCACCTAATATTTCGTAATAATCTTTCTTCATATTACATAGATTACACAGATGATCTGCCTACGGCTGGCACTGATATACACAGATTTTGAAATTCATCTTTCATCTTCTATCTTCCATCTATCATCTGTTATCTGTCATCTACCATCTTCTATCTTCCATCTATCATCTGTTATCTGTCATCAGTCATCTGTATCCGGTTCTTCATCTACGACTCGATAATCAGCATCTTCTTGTGCTCCTGGCGCTTCCTCTTTTTGTTCTTTTTCTGGTTCAGCTTCAGGTGTTTCCTGAGGTTGCTCTCCGCCAGCAGCTGCCTGTTCAGCATGTGCTGCTCCTTTGTATACTGCCTCAGACAATTTATATACTGATTGCTGCAGATCATCCATTGCCTGTTTGATTACTGTAATATCATGCTCATCTTTTTTCTTTTTCAATTCCTCAAGTTTTTTGCTGATGTCACTACGGTCTTCTAATGATATCTTTTCACCATAGTCTTTAAGTGTTTTTTCTACTGAGTAAATAACACCATCTGCCTGGTTTCTAACATCGACCACTTCCTTTTGTTTTCTATCCTCAGCTGCATGCTCTTCTGCCTGCTGAACCATTCTTGCAACCTCTTCTTTCGACAATCCACTTGAGGCAGTAATTCGGATCTTCTGTTCTTTACCAGTACCCATATCCTTTGCCGAAACATGTAGAATACCATTTGCATCTATATCAAATGTGACTTCAATCTGTGGTATGCCCCTTGGAGACGGAGGTATACCATACAGGTCAAATTTACCGAGCGTTCGGTTCTGACTCGCCATAGTCCTTTCACCCTGTAGTACGTGAACAGTAACTGCAGTCTGATTATCTTCGGCTGTACTAAATATCTGGGACTTTTTTGTTGGAATAGTAGTATTTCGGGGAATTATCTCAGTCCTGACCGCACCCAGAGTCTCAATACCGAGGGTTAATGGAGTAACATCAAGCAGAAGAACATCCTTTTTCTCGCCGCTCAGAACTGCAGCCTGTATTGCAGCACCGATTGCAACTACTTCATCAGGATTGATCCCTTTATGAGGTTCTTTCCCGAATAATTCACGAACAACCTTTTGGACAAGCGGCATTCTTGTCTGACCACCAACAAGGATGATTTCATTGATTTCTGAAGGTTGAAGTCCATCTGGTTTCACATCCATGAGTGCCTGTTTACATGGCGGTATAGAACGTTTTACCAAATCTTCAACCAGAGATTCGAGTTTTGCTCGAGTCATCTTCATTTCTAAATGAAGCGGTGTTTTATCTTTATCTGAAGCAATAAAAGGAAGACTTATTGTCGTTTCCATAACACTTGAGAGCTCACATTTTGCCTTTTCCGCCGCCTCTTTCATCCTCTGCAATGCAGTAACGTCCTTACGTAGATCTATATCATGTTCCTTCATAAACTCTTCTGCAATATAATTCATAATTCTTTCGTCCAGGTCATCGCCGCCCAGATGCGTATCACCATTTGTTGATTTGACTTCGAAAACATTCTCCTCAATCTCTAAAATAGAAATATCAAATGTTCCACCGCCAAAATCATACACTGCAATCTTTTCGCTTCTCTTCTTTTCAAGTCCATATGCCAAAGAAGAAGCTGTTGGTTCATTAATAATACGCATTACCTCGAGACCTGCTATTTTACCGGCATCCTTTGTCGCCTGACGCTGGGAATCATTAAAATAAGCCGGAACAGTAATAACCGCCTTGCTCACCTTTTCACCAAGATACGACTCTGCTGATTGTTTTAAATACTGCAATATCATAGCAGATATTTCTGGAGGCGAATGTTGTTTACCACCAGCTTCAACCCAGGCATCACCACTATCGTATTCCACTACCTTAAAAGGAAACCGTGCTATTTCATTCGTAATCTCACTGTATCTTCTGCCCATAAAACGTTTAATCGAATACACTGTGTTTGCAGGATTAGTGATTGCCTGTCTTTTAGCCAGTGGACCAACTAACCTCTCACCGGTTTTCGTAAACGCTACAATTGAAGGTGTGGTTCTACCGCCCTCGGGGTTAGGAATAACCGTTGGCTGTCCACCTTCCATTACAGCAACACAAGAATTTGTTGTTCCTAAATCAATCCCTATTATTTTCGCCATCTTCTTGACCTCCTTCTTTTTGTTTAGCAACATAAACTTTCGCTGGTTTAATTACGCGTTCGTCAACAATATATCCTTTACTAATCTCATCAACAATAATATTCTCCGGTTGCTCTTCAGTAAATACAGTTGCTACTGCTTCATGTCGACTCGGATCAAAAACCTCACCAAGTCCTGAAAATTCAATTAAACCAAGTGATTTAAGAGCTTCCTTCAATTGTCTATGTATAATCTCAACGCCTTTATAAAAATTTTCAAAATCTCCATTAAACTCAGCACCGCTCAATGCTCTATCAAAACTATCCAGGACCGGAATAATCTTATTGAAAAATTCAACCTGATAAGATTTCCTGTAATCTTCCATCTTTTTTTGCATTTGCTTGCGATAATTATCCAATTCAGCATATGCCCTCAGATAATTATCATTCAATTCTTCCACCTGTTTATTTTTTTCTTCAATTTCCTCTTTTAATCTGGTCACTGGACCTTTCTTTTTCATTCTTTTACTCCTCAACAAAATATTAACTTTATTCTAAAATTTAGACAGTAAATCTATGCTTTAAGTTTATTATATGTAAAATTTCAAAAAACAGTTAACTAATAGCATAAACCCAATTATCTACCAGCCAGTAATCTATCAGCAAGTACTTCTGGTAATCCTGCATCAATTATCTTTTGTTGTGCCAGAGGAATATTGTAATCCAATCGGATAATATCAATCGATTTATTATTCCCATCATATATTGCATAACTTGCCCGGGGATCAAGATCCCTTGGTTGGCCTACGCTACCGATATTTATTATGTATTTTCTGTTATCAATCAACGGGAAAGGATTATCTCTTAAAAAATCAGTGTACCCATTTGCCTCCTGAAATACTACACTTGGAATATGCGAATGTCCGACAAAACAGACCTGTGTCTTGAAAAATTCAAACTGTCTTTTGAACTCATCTAAAGTAAACAGGTAATCCCATTGTTCAGGTTTTTGTGGCGAAGCATGCACTAATAGTATACTATCAACCGTTTCAATCAGCTCAAGTTTATTCAATCTGTTAAAATTCTTTTTACTAATGTTTTTTTGTGTCCAGCGTATTGCCTCGGCAGCAACTGGATTAAATACCGAAATATCAGTCTTCCCAATAGCCGCCCAATCATGATTTCCTGCTACAATAATTTTAGTTTCCCTCATACATAATTCTATGCATTCATCCGGATTAGCCCCATAACCTACTAAATCTCCAAGACAAAGAATTCTTTTTATACGCCTTTTCTTAATATCTTTTATGACCGCTTGTAATGCCTCTAAATTTGAATGGATGTCACTTATTATTGCTGCTTTCATAACTCTTCTTCACTGCGTCAAGGACGCCATTAATAAATTTACCAGATTCACTGCCGCCATATTTTTTTGCAATCTCAATCGCCTCGTTAATTGTTACCTGAACTGGAATATCGTTGAAATACAGAATCTCGCAAGTGCCGAAGCGAAGGATTGTTTTGTCAATCACTGAAAGACGGTCATACGGCCAGTTCTTTACAACCTTCATTATATGTTTATCTATAATATCTAGATTATTAACCGTCTTTTCCACCAAATGCCTACAGAATTCCTTATCATGATCCTTGTATTTTTTTCCTTCTAAAGTCGTACATAAAATGCTTGGTAAATTTGTATCACCTTCTTCATAACGATATAGAATCTTTAAAGTAAGTTCGCGTGCCAATCTTCGACCCATCTATTTTAGCCCGTCAGAAAATCCCACATTCTGATCCTGGGTTAATGTTCTACCCACGTTTTCTAACGGGGTTTATTTTTGCATAAAGATCTGCAAGCTCTAATCCTGTTATTGCTGCATCCCAACCTTTGTTCCCCATTTTCGTACCTGCTCGCTCAACAGCCTGATCTGTAGTATCAGCAGTAATAATACCATAAACAAATGGTATTCCCTTTTCTAAATTAAGTGCCGCAATGCCTTTTGTCACCTCACTTGCGAGATACTCAAAATGGGGTGTATCACCTCTTATTATTGCGCCAAGGCAGAGAACACAATCATATTTCATATTCCTTATTCTGCACGCAACACCCGGAATCTCAAAACTACCTGGTGTCCAGTAAACAAATATATCCTGCCCACTGACTCCGTGCCTTGCTAAACAATCGATTGCGCCATCAAGTAGTCTTTTTGAGATAAATTCATTGAACCGAGAAATGACTATCGCAATTTTTTTACCTTTACCTACTAAATTTCCTTTTATTTCTTTCATATATTCTTCCTCTCTCTTTTTATCTTTTTCTTCCTTTTTTGCCTCTGATTTTTAAAACCCTTGTTCTTTTGACCATGATGTTTGATATTTTCAAAGATGGACTCAGGTATCAAGTGGCCAAGCTTTTCCCTTTTTGTCCTTAAATAACGCACGTTTTGTTTATGGACTACATATATGGGAATTTGCTTTGTTACTTCCAGTCCATACCCCTCTAAACCGATAATTTTTTTGGGATTGTTAGTTAAAAGACTGACCGACGACAATCCCAAATCAACCAGGATCTGAGCGCCAATTCCATAATCCCTTAAATCTGCAGGAAACCCCAATGCCAGATTTGCCTCAACCGTATCAAGACCTTTATCCTGCAACTTATACGCCTTCAATTTATTTTCCAGACCAATTCCCCTGCCTTCCTGTCTCATATATAAAAAAACACCTTTCTTTTTCTTTGCAATAAGTTTCAGCGCTGCTTCCATCTGATCACCACAATCGCATCTCAATGAATGAAATACGTCACCAGTAAGGCACTGGGAATGAACCCTGACCAGTATATTCTTACCTTTCCTTACATTACCAAGAACAAGGGCAATATGATGGTCTCTTGTGATCTTCTCCTCATATAAGATCAAAAGAAACTCGGCATATTTTGTGGGTAAGACAGTCTCAAGAATGCGTTCAACCAACTTCTCCTTTTTCCGGCGATATTCAATCAAATCCTTAATTGTTATAATCTTTAAATTAAATTGTTTGGCAATCTCTCTCAACTTTGGTAGACGTGCCATTCTACCATCAGAATCCATTATCTCACATAGAACTCCTGCCGGATAAAAACCCGCAAGTCTTGCTAAATCAACACTGGCTTCTGTATGACCTGCCCTGCGCAGTACTCCGCCTTTCACCGCTCTTAAAGGAAAAATATGTCCCGGACGAGCTAAGCCTTTAGGCTTTATCTTTTTATCGATCAATGCCTTTACTGTCCGGGCGCGATCAAAAGCAGAAATACCGGTTGTCGTACCTTTTTTCGCATCAACACTGATCGTGAATGGCGTGCCATGTAAGGCTGTATTCTCTTGCACCATGATTGGAATCTCTAACTCTTCAAGCCGCTTCTGTGTAAGCGGAACGCAAATAAGACCCCGGCCATGTTTTGCCATAAAATTTATTAATTTTGGTGTAACCTTCTCTGCAGCTGCGATAAAATCGCCTTCATTCTCCCGGTTTTCATCATCAACAACTATTATTGGTTTGCCATTCTTAATATCTTTTATACCTTGTTCAATCGTCGATACCATAACTAATATTCTATTAAATTTTCCGAAAAAGTCAAGCCCCGATGAACTTGACTATTTATTGAATGTATATATAATCTTTATTGTGAAGATATTAGTCACTGGTGGATGCGGATTTATTGGTTCGCATATAGTCGATGCATATTTAGACATGGGCCACAAAGTGATTGTCATAGATAACCTATCAACCGGGGATATTAAAAATCTAAATCCCCGAGCAGAGTTTTTTAAAGAAGATATTTGCAATAAGAAAATCGAAAAGATATTTGAACAGGAAAAGTTTGATATCATCAACCACCATGCTGCACAGATTAATGTCAGGACTTCAGTAGATGACCCATTATTTGACGCAAATGTTAATATTATGGGTTCATTAAATCTGCTTAACTTCGCCATAAAATACAGAATTGGAAAATTCATCTTTGCCTCAAGTGGTGGTGCAGTCTATGGTGAACCTGCTCGACTTCCTGTTACTGAAGATTTTCCAATCAATCCTTCCTCGCCTTATGGTCTTTCTAAAGCTACGATTGAAAGGTATCTGTTAATATTTTCCCAAATAAAAAACCTTGATTATGTTATATTTCGATACAGCAATGTGTATGGGCCTCGACAGATCAGCAAAAGTGAAGCTGGAGTCATCTCGATTTTTATAGAACAAATTCTAAATAACAAAAAATGTATTGTTTTTGGTGATGGTAGTCAAACCAGGGATTATGTATATGTTAATGATGTAGTCAATGCGAATATTGAAGCCTTAGAATGTAAATCTTCTATATTAAATATTGGAACAGGTATTGAAACAAGCGTAAATGATTTATTAAATATTCTATCAGAGATTATAAAGAAAAATGTAGATCATGAAAATGATGCGCCGCGTTCCGGTGATGTTTTTAGAAATGTCGTAAATGCCTCAAGGGCAGACCGTATAATACACTGGGTGCCAAAAACAGCTTTAAAACAAGGTATAAAAAAAACCTTTGATTATTTCAAAAAAATATCTTAATCCAGAAGTCCTTGCACGGCTTTCGAGATTGGATATTAAAGCAAGACTTGTAGTTGAAGGGTTTATGAGTGGTTTACACCTAAGCCCGTATAAAGGTTTCTCCCAAGAATTTGCTGATTATCGGCAATATATGCCAGGCGATGAACCAAAACGAATCGATTGGAAGGCATATGGCAGAAGTGACCGTTTCTATATAAAAGAATATCAGGAAGAAACAAACCTGCGTGCGTATATCTTGCTGGACAAAAGCGGTTCTATGGGTTATGGCAGGAAAATAAATAAATTAGAATATGCAAAATATCTGAGTGCCAGCCTCGCCTATATGCTATTTAAACAGAAAGACAGTGTGGGTATAGCCACGTTTGACACAGAAATCAGAGAGATTGTTCCACCCTCTTCTAAAAGGAGTAATTTTACGCAGATATTGAAAATCATTGATAAAGCTGCACCAAGCGGCGAGACATCCCTTTCCAATATCCTTTTTCAATTAGCACAAAAACTAAAGAGGCGTGGTTTAGTTATTCTTATCTCTGATCTATTTGACGAACCAGAAATTGTTGTTAAAGCATTACGTTCATTCAGATGTCGTAAGCATGAAATCATCGTTTTTCACACGCTTGATATAGATGAGTATAAATTCCCTTTTAATAAATCAGCAATATTTTTTGACCTTGAGGATAACAGTGAAATGATTATTCAACCAAATATTATTCGCGCATCGTATCAAAAAAAATTCAATGAACTTTTAGAGTTTTATCGATACAGATTGCTCGAATCTCATATTGATTACGAAACTGTTTACACAAATACCCCGTATGACAAAGCATTATTTTCCTACCTGCAAAAACGGGAAAGATTGTTATGACCTTTCTACATCCATTATATCTTTTAGGCATTTCTCTTATTGTCGTACCAATAATAATTCACCTGTGGTTTAAAAAAAAACTGAAAAAGATACCTTTTTCAACATTGAAGTTTTTAAAGAAATCCGAGGCGAAGAGATTCGGATGGCTGAAATTTCGTGAAATCGTAATTCTTATATTACGGTGTCTATTTATTACTTTTCTGTTTCTAAGTCTTGCAAAACTGCAGCTAAAAGAGAAATTATTCGGTGCTGGACGCCTGAGTTCAGTTATTCTTATCATTGATAATTCTTATAGTATGGCATACGGGGAGAATTTCAAATTAGTAAAAGAGACGGCAGATAAACTGCTTTCATTATACGCACCAAAATCAGAATTTTGTGTCCTGCCATTGTGTCCGACAGAATATCAAAGTGATGATAACAAGCCTTCCTGGATAAACAAAAAATCCGCTTCCGTATTAATTAATAAATCATCCCTTTCCTATAAAAGTAGCAGTATGAAAAATGTATTATCGAATGTGCCGATGAATGCATCTAAATATACGGTTGAATATGTCTATATTGGAGATGGGCAAGAGCTTAATTTCAAAAATTTTCCAGAAGAGTTCTCAAAACAAAATAACTTCTATTGGCTGAAAATACCTGTCGGTGGTAACATTGCTATAACCAAGGTAGCGCTGAGAGATCCTGTCTCTATTCCATTAGATAACTACTATCTAAATGTACATCTAACAAATTTCTCGCAGGATTCATGGACTGGTAAAGCAACCTTGAGAGCCAATGATTATTATTTTGAGAAGGATTGTGAAATAAAGCCCGCGCAGGATCTAAATTTAGAATTTCTTTTACCGCTATCTGTCCGACACGGTAAGATAGCAATTTACGATGATAGTCTTATTACCGACAATGTATATTATTTTTCGAAATTATTACCGCGCAGGTTGAATATCATAATCATTGGTCATGACAAATTTCTATATTCAGGACTAAGCTCGGGCGATGAATCACTTTCACCTTTTTATGTTGAAACTGTTGAGCATTTGAGTAAAGTTAATTTCCCAAAATTCGATGTCGTGATTCTAAATGGTATTAATGAAATCTCAGAAAGCAACAGAATAAAACTCGATAATTTCATGCACCAAAACCAGAAAAGTATTATATGCTTTTTGGGCGAAAATATTGGCAATAACCTCAAGGACTTTATTAGTCAAAGCTGCAACATAGAAAAACTAGTATCCCCAAAAGGCTATGCTACTCTAGATTGGGTTGATTACGCGCATCCTATCTTCAATGTTTTTGTCCGGAGCACCGCATTAAAAAATATAAAATTTTATCATTTTCAGGAAATTATTGCGCACGGCGGTACTATTGCAAAATTGACTGGCGATTATCCGTTTATTATAATTGACGATAATTTAGCCATTGTTGCCACACAATTTACACCATACAATACTGATATTGTATATAAAACTGCTTTTATTCCGTTAATATTCAGGTTGATCATAAACACGACATATAAATCAAATAATAAAGAATTTTATGTTGGCGAGAAGTTAAATACATTCACAAAATTAAAGGCACCCACCGGTGAATACCTTGCTAAAGGAATCGAGTTTCTTATTCCCGGATTCTATACAGCGGATGGCGAAACAATAGGAGTCAATGTCATCCCGGAAGAAGGTAATACAAAAATACTGGGTGTCGAGGCAGCAAAAATTTTAAATATACATACTGCTACTTTAGATAAAGACTTTGCCGAGGGTGATCTGTCCCATACCCTGCTCTATTTTGCGCTTTTTGCAATACTCATGGAATTACTTTTGCTTTTATTATAATTAACCTTTTTGTACATTACTCAAAAACAACCGGGCTTTGACGTATCAAAATTAAAAAGACTAAAGATTCTATCTTATGGTAATACCGATCATGGCATTGTGCACGGCATAGGGCAAGAAATTATAATCATAGTGAAGATAGAAAAATCCCACATTAAGATTAAAACCTATCATTGCTCTGTAGTGATTCTGTCCATACATTTCAACATCAATATCCTCTGTAACCGTAATAAGATCTGGAGGTATTCCACTACTTGTATCAGGAATTTGATATTCAAATTCATAAGATAGATAAACTTTCGTATCCTCATAACCGACGCCGGCAAAGGGCTCGAATACAGCGATACGCTTTGAAACAAGAAGTTGAACAACCCAGTTACTGCTGTTGACGATTTGTTTACCCAAAGAATCTTTAACACCAAACCTCTGATAGGCACCACCAATGGCAATTGCAACGGGCATGGGAACCATGCTCAGAGGCGGCAGACGGGTCAGTTCCTGTTTGAATCCTACGCCGATGAATCTTATACGTGAACCCTTGAATGTAAATGGAATATATCGTAGTATAATCTCTGAACCTGGAGCAAGACCGATATTCAATTGAGGAATTGCAAGAGGTACACCAGAAAGCTCAAAGCCACCAGGAATAGTTTGCGGAATACCAATGGCATTTCCCGAAGTTGGTACAATAATCTCTCCATCAGGGCCAAAAACAGTACTGATACTATCCAGCTCTACGCTATCGTAAACCAACCCATTTATGCCGAGCGAACATCTTAGCGCGGTTCCGCTAAAATATTTTGCCGAACGCGGTATCTGAATATATATTCCGCAGACACTAAGGTCAAAACCGAGAAAATCATGGCTGTATGCAGAATGAAATAAGCCCGTTGAGATACCGGCTCCAAAGGCATTGACCAATGGTTGAGTGTATCCTTCAAATAATCCTTCACCGAGTCTCTCGATTCTTTCTGCCAAAGGGTCCTCTTCTTGTGCCCAGAGTATTGTACATATGATTATTACAAAAATAAGGTATTTCTTCATAACAGAAGTATATACAGAACAAATTTTATGTCAATGATAATTATCATTGTAATCTTATGAAAATCATTGCAATCGAAGATTTCTGGTTTTTTTCAGAAATCTCTGTTCTTGATTTTCTGGGTGGTTTTGCTATAATGAATTATGCCGACAGTAATTATGAAATTTGGTGGTACTTCACTTGCGACTCCCGGCTTAATAATAGCAGCAGCAAAAAAGGTTTTACGTATGAGCAGAAAGAATGATATAGTTGTTGTTGTTTCAGCCAGGGGTCAAACTACAGATAAACTTTTTTCAATGTCCAGAGAGATTACCTTAAAACCAAAGGCGCGAGAGATGGATATGCTTTTAACAGCTGGCGAGCGAATTTCTGTAGCGCTGTTGTCAATGGCGCTTGGAAAATTAAAATTAGAAGCGGTTTCATATACAGGTTCACAGGTTGGTATCATTACCGATAATAAACATACCGATGCAAGAATATTGGAAATCAAAGGCGATAGAATCAAAAGGGCATTAGCCGAGCACAAAATTCCGGTTGTGTGTGGCTTCCAGGGAGTCAGCGTAGAAAAAGAAATCACAACCTTAGGCCGCGGTGGTTCTGATACTACCGCTCTGGCATTAAGCGCTACACTCAATGCTAAAAAATGTATCATTTACACGGATGTCGATGGAGTATTTACAGAAGACCCAAATAGATTTCCAGGAGCAAAAAAGATCAGCAAAATATCATATGATGAAATGTTGGAACTTTCAAACTACGGTGCTCAGGTTTTGCATCCGCGCGCATCGAGTATTGCAGCGAGATTCAAAATTCCTGTTGAGATACGCAACAGTTTTAATAATAAAACAGGTACTCTTATTACCACTATAGAAGGTACTCAAAGACCAAGACCAAAAGCAATAACACATAGTGATGATCTTTATCATATAACCCTTGTTCAGGTTCCAAAGCGGAATCAATATTTATCACAGATTGTAACTGAATTGACAAAAGGCGGCGTTCATTTAAAATTCTTCTCTCATGGTGTATCTGATGCCAGAAAATTTGACCTTTCATTTATTACACCACTTGATGAAAAAGATAAGGTTAAATCAATAATAAATAAAATTAGAAAAAAGCTTGACGTTGATCATATCAGGGAATCTTCTGATATCTGTTCACTAAGTGTAATCGGCAAAGGTATTGGTTCTGCTAACAAAATAATTTCTGATATTTTTAATATTCTATCAAAGTTAAAAATACATATTGAGGTAGTTACCACATCAGAATCATCTATTAACATCTTTCTCAAACAAAGATACTTAAATAAAGCAATTCATGCATTGCTCATTAAATTCCGTTTAAAGAAGACATCCAACCATCCGGTAAATTCTGGGAAAATATAATGGTGAAGAATAATGGTAACAATATAACAAATTTTTTTTGGGCGTATTATACTATGAATTAACTCGGTGTCAATATTGTAAATATTGTTAATCGTTATACGGCATCGCTACCCGCCCCGTGAAATACAAGAAATTATATGTATGAGTGCATTAATCTTCTTACTAAACTTGTCTCTATAGTTATCATAAATCCTTTTCTATTATTTCACAGAGCCCGTATCGTTATTCGTTTATTGGTGTCGTTTTCTTTTCACTAAACAACGATGCCGTAAAACGAAACGAGCAGCTCCGCCCAATAACTTTCAACCATCTGTGTTAGTGTGCTCCTTCTCGCTTTAATACTGTAAGAACTGTCTTCAAGAATATTTTCAAATCAAGTCTTAATGTCATATTATTAATATATTCAAGATCATATTCTAATTTTTTCTTAACATCTTCAATAGATCTATCATAGGCGTGCTTCACCTGTGCCAATCCGGTGATTCCCGGGTGTGTATTGAGTCTTAAAATATATAATGGTATTTCCTTTTTTAATTTTGCCACAAAGGCAGGTCTCTCTGGCCTTGGTCCGACAAAGCTCATATCACCTTTTAAAACATTGAATAACTGTGGTATTTCATCGAGTCTTAATGGTCTTAGAATCATCCCGATTCTGGTAATTCTTTTATCATTCTTTAAAGCCCATACCGGACCAGTATGTTTTTCTGCATCACTAATCATTGAGCGGAATTTATATAAGAGGAATTCTTTCCCACGAAATCCCAATCGTTTTTGCCTGTACAAAACTGGTCCAGGAGTATCGATTTTAATGAATAACGAAATTATCATTAAGGTAGGAGATAATATACATAACGCAAATAACGCCAATACAATATCCATCACCCTTTTTAGAAATCGGTCCCAATTTGAAAGAGGATGAAAAATAACTTTTAAAAAAGGAGAATCAGACACCTTTTGGACGAGAAAATATTGATAAACTACCGGATAAAGTTTTGGTGAAATATATATCACGAATTCTGTATCAGTGAATTTCGAGATAATGTTTAAAATATCTGCTTTACAATTACCATTACTTTCGATAATTATACCTTCAACATTTTTGCGATTTAAAATATCCCTGGAATCATCAAGATTCAGTTTATTCAATCTGATTTTTTCAACCACATTAAATTTATCATAATTGTCAATAATATCACCATTTTGAAAAATCAAAACTTTTTCTCGTTGTGGTTTGATGTATTCGCCGGTCAGACCCCGCCAGAGAAATCGCCAGACAAAAATGGATGAGATCATTATTAAATATGCTGGTATAAATCCTCGGGCTTTAATAAAATCTATATTAGCAAAATATGCAAAGCCTATGATTATTATTAATCCAAGACACATGGCTCTGAATAACTTAAATAACTCGTTCATCAATTGAATCCTGGATCGGGGTTCGTATAGATCAAAAGACTGGAATAGAAAAAGCCAAAATGCGACTATAATAAAATTACCTAATAGGGAATGCCAACCGATTACCGATGAATTGATCACCGATGCCTTCCAACTAATAAAATATGCAAATGAAAGCAACAATGAATCACCTAAGATAGTAATAAACAACTCAGTTCTGCGAATCATCAAACGTCTTAAGTGTCGCTATTTACCTCCTTAAATATGATTTATTATAATTAAAATATAACAGTTGTCAAGGGGAAATGTGCACCGTTTCCCCGTTTCGCCCTTTCACCGTTTCTCAATAAATGTGTTGTTGACTTTTCTGAAATATCTTTTATAATGAAATATGCGGATTGATTTATTTCTTAAAAAAGTATTAATATTTAAAAAAAGAAGCGAGGCAAAAATTATATGTAACAAGAATCTTATAAAACTCAATGGAAGATATACCAAACCTTCTAAAACAATAAACCCGGGCGATCTAATTGAAATAGAAACGGTTAAAGGCATAAGAAAAATTAAAGTTCTGCAAATACCAACGGGAAACATCGGGAAAAATGAAATAGAGTTATACTATGAAGAGCATTGACCGCTCTATTTGTAATTCGCCAAAACCGCTCGGTATTAAAGAAATTCGCATTCCATGAAGATAGGCATTACACTCGGTGACCCTGCAGGTATTGGTCCGGAGATAATCCTAAAGGGAATACCAGAAATTAGAAATTTTAAGAATTTACTCATATTTGGTAACAAAGCTATCCTTGAAAAAACAGCTCGTGATCTCCATATTTTAAACATGTATAGAATAATAGAAAATAATATCGTCGATTGTGTGGACAATGTAAAATTTTACTATGGGAAACCGACAAAACAGACTGGACGTGCGGCAATGCAATCAATAGATAGTGCATTACATTATGGCCTTGATATTATTATTACACCTCCTATTGTAAAAGATGTAATAAGACACTCTATTCCCAATTTCATTGGCCATACTGAGTACTTTGCAAAATACTTCCGAACCAAGAATTTCGCAATGGTCGGTTTGTGGCAGGATAAAAAAATCATGCTGTTAACTACGCATTTACCACTACGTAATGTCTTCAAGTATATTACACCAAAACATATTTTAGAAAAAATTATTCTTCTTGATCGGGGATTAAACAAATATTTTAATATCAAAAAGCCGGCAATCGGTGTCAGCTCTCTAAACCCGCATTCGTTTGAATTCAGCCTGGGTGAAGATGAAGATATTAAAAAAGGAATAGTCATGGCGCAAAAAAAGAAAATCGCTGCACAAGGTCCTTATCCAGCAGACTCATTATTCAATCGTAATTTTGACGGATTTCTAACAATGTTTCATGATCAGGCAATGATTTATCTTAAGTCAAAAAAGGACGGATTAAACTTTACACTCGGTCTTCCAATCATCAGGCTCTCACCGTTATATGGTGCGGCTCTTGATATTGCCGGGAAAAATAAGGCGAGGGTTTCAGGACTTGTCACTGCTATCAAAGAAGGTATAAAGATATTTAATCATGTGAGGAAATATGAAAAAAAGAAATACTAAACAAAAAATGAAATATAGATTATTATTCTCTATTATAATTCTGGCTATGGTTTTTTGCTCTCGTAAGGACGATCTCCAGAAAGGTATTAATGCAATCAAAAAAGGAGAATATCTTAAGGCAATAACATCATTGAACACAATCCTGAATACAGATTCGCTAAATTCTGAAGTTCATTTTAACCTGAGTGTTGCCTATGCCCACCTTGACTCTGTAGACAAATCCTTTTATCACTATGTGAAAATCTGTGAACTGGACACAAATTTACAAGACGATATTCAACTAAAAGAAATGTTAGCAAATTTTTTAAACTTAGAGCCATACGCCTCGACTTTAATTTCGATGAAAAGGATGAATCAGTTTAAAGGTTCATTCAGCCCGGATGGCCAAAAAATTGCCGTCGCTGCTGCAAAACGCGATATTGCAAATATCTATTTAGTTAAGCTTGACGGCACTATTATAAAAAAATTGACCAAACGAGGAATGAACACAGACCCTGATTTTTCACCTGCCGGTAACCATGTAGTATTTGTTTCTGATATAGACGGTGATGAAGAACTGTATCTTTATGATCTTACGACCCTCCAGACTGAAAAACTGACTGACAACACTGCTGACGACTTTTCTCCTTCTTTTTCACCTGACGGCAAAGAGATAGTTTTTGTGTCAAACATGGATAATATATATCATTGGGAAATATATAAAATTAATGTAATGAATAAAAAGATTAAGCGTTTAACCAAAAATAAATACTGGGATGGTTTTCCAAAATTTTCATCAAACGGAAAGAGAATCGTTTTTTCTTCTAAACGGAAGAGTAGTGAAGATATATATATAATGAAGGAAAATGGCGGTGGAGAAAAAATTTTGTATGCAAGTCCGGCAGATGAAAATGATCCAATGCTACTAAATGAAAATTTGTTTTTTAAATCGGACCGGGATGGCAAATGGGAAATCTACCGCTTTAATACAAAGAATAAATCGTTGGTACGACTTACTAATAATCCCTATCCAGACTGGAATCCAAGAATTTCAAAAGATGGTACCAAAATTGTAGTATCACGGAAGAGAAAGAAAAGGTGGCTACTCTATTTTATAAATTTGAGCAATCCGGTATCAGCTGAATTAATTACAGCTAAGATAAAGATGAGGCGGAAATAGAATAAATGGAAATACTACAATGAATACAATAATAGACTTAAGTCTTTTCAAAAAATGTAAATTAGATATTGACAAACTTTAAATTGTATGTATAATTGCAAAATGAAAAGGAGGTAAAATGAAAAAGCTCTTTGCTATAGCAATAGCGGCTTCAATGTTAGGTGGATTGTATGGGTTTTCAATTGGTCTTGGCGTTGCCTATGACAATTTAGCCGGACCAGAAGGTACAGATCCGTATTTTTCTGTTCGCGCTGATGCAATGTGTAAACCCCTACCGGTTCTTGGTTTCAGGATAGGAATTATTCAGATAGACCTTCCTACAGATGCTACTACATACGCTTTTGGTACTGGTGTTTCTGCTGACGTACTCATATTCATTCCAATGGCAGGTATGGTAAGTCCCTATATCCCATTTGGTGTCTGGTACCACGGAAATACTGGTTCGTCGTTTAAAGTTAAAGGCGGCCTCGGTGCTAATATGGGATTTGGCGGTTTCATGGGCTACCTGGAAGCTGGAATAACCTTCACGTCAATCAGTTATGGTATTGAAGGTGTAGATGATCCGGATTCTACAAATCCGTTTTATGTTCAGGGTGGTGTGAGAATACCAATTGGTCTATAATCGTATGACTATTATAAAAAGGCGGGCTCTGCCCGCCTTTTTTGTTATACTACAGTACC
>JAGMEL010000029.1 GCA_023128195.1 Caldifarciminota bacterium
CGATATTGACATTTTGTTAAAATAAGCTAATATATATCGTATGTGGTTCAAAAAGAAAATTAAGGCAAAACCTGAGGAGAAGTTGAAGCTTCCAGATGGTCTATGGGCTAAATGTGAAACTTGCGGAGAGATTTTATACCGTAAGGAATTGGAGAAGAATCTCTGGATCTGTCCAAAATGTAACTTTCATTTCAGAATTAATTGCCACAATTACATCTCGCTTCTGCTTGATGATGCTACCCTTGATGAACAGGATAAGGACCTTGAAGCCCTTGATCCATTAGGTTTCCCGGATTATAAAAAGAAATTAAAGGCTGCCCGAGAAAAGACCGCTATGAAAGAAGGCGTAGTTTATGGTTTCGCCAAAATTGACGGAATTCCAGTAGTATTCGCAGCAATGGACTTCGCCTTTATTGGCGGAAGTATGGGATCAGTAATTGGTGAAAAGATTGCCCGGGCAATAAGGGCAGCACAGAAAAAGGAAATTCCGTTAATAATATTGTCAGCCTCTGGTGGTGCCCGAATGCAAGAAGGGATTCTTTCTCTGATGCAGATGGCAAAAACTTCTGCTGAATTAGCACTCCTGGCTCAAAAAAGAATCCCCTACATATCAATCCTTACCCACCCAACAACTGCCGGTGTAATGGCATCATACGCTTCACTGGGTGATATCATCATTACTGAACCTGGAGCATTACTCGGTTTTACTGGAGCCCGGGTCGCGGAGCAAACCATCGGTGAAAAATTTCCCCCAGGTCTACAGCGTTCAGAATCTTTACTGAAACATGGTATGATCGACCTTATTGTATCCAGAAAGGATTTGAGAAACACCTTAATAAAAATTTTTAATATCATTTGTAAACGTGAGAAAACTCCGGCTGAATAAAATATTTTTTCAATGCGAAGAATAGATAAAAGCCCCAAAAGGCGCCACCGTCTTCGTTGGGCAATAATTATAATTGTATCCATGTTATTGGGTCTCAGCCTTGGCAGTTATATCTCTATTGTAAGTGGTCTACCACCAACAGAGTCAATATCCCTTTTTATACCTCCTGTTGCCACCAAAGTATATGATGATAATAACGCTTTGCTAAGTGAATTCTTTATTGAAAGAAGGGAATTAACAAGCTTAGAAAATGTTCCGGAGTATTTAAAAGATGGATTTATCTGTATTGAGGATAAACTCTTTTATAAACACTGGGGGGTTGATATTCTCGCCCTAATCAGGTCTTTCATTACTAATATTCTCCACATGAGGATTGTGCAAGGTGGTAGTACAATAACGATGCAGTTGGCGCGGAATATGTTTTTGAGCATGGAACAAACTATGGTGAGAAAATTAAAGGAGATTGCTTTAGCCATAAAAATAGAAAGGGTATATACCAAAGACGAAATTTTAGAAAAATACCTCAACCAGATTAATTTTGGTCAAGGGCGTTATGGTATTGCCACAGCTGCGAAGTATTATTTCGATAAAGATCTCTCAGAATTAACCCTCAGTGAATGTGCCGTATTAATTGCACTACCCAGATCGCCTGAAAAATATTCTCCATATAAACATCCTGAAATAGCGAAGCAGAGAAGGAATTTTATTCTGCAAAAAATGTTTGAAAATGATTTAATGGACAGCATAAAATATGAAGAAGCAATAAGTGAATCCCTTATTATAGTCGAGCAAAAAGGAGAAAACCGCATAGGCGAATATTATCTTGAGGAGATAAGGAAGTACCTCGAATTGAAATATGGTCCAGAATTTCTCTATCGGAGTGGAGCAAATATTTATACAGCGCTAAACACATCAATACAGAAAGCTGCAGAAGAAATTTTAGAAAAGCATCTCGTGAACATAGAAAGAGAATACAAATTTAAAAACACCAAATCAAAATACGATTCATTGGGCTTAAGCGACACAGTAAAATTATCACCTTATCTTCAAGATGCCTTAGTTGTAATGGATTATCATACTGGAGAGGTAAAGGCACTTATCGGAGGCCGTGATTTTTCAATGAGCAAATTTAATCGGGCAACTCAAGCTCGCAGGCAGGCAGGTAGTGCATTTAAAGTTTTTGTTTTCACTGCTGCAATTGATAATGGTTTTACGCCTAATGATATAGTTCTTGACCTTCCCATCGTACTTGAAGTACCGGGTGTGGATAGTATCTATAGACCCTCAAATTACGACCGCAAGTTTTTAGGACCGATAACCCTGAGAAAGGCACTAAAACATTCAAGAAATCTTGCGGCAATAAGATTAATCCGTAACATCGGTCCTGAACTGGTTGTTCAATATGCCCACAATCTTGGCGTTCAATCTCCTCTTCTTGCGGTCGTCTCGTTGGCTTTAGGTGCATGTGAGGTAAGTCTGATAGAAATGGTTAGTGCTGTAGGAACAATTGCCAACCTTGGAGAAAGGTTACAACCAATCTTTATTAAAAAAATAACAGATAAGGATGGCACCATTATTGAAATAAGTAATCCAATACCTGAAAAGAAGTTAGCAGCCCAGATAAGCTATATTATGATTACTATGATGCGTTC
>JAGMEL010000290.1 GCA_023128195.1 Caldifarciminota bacterium
GTTCAAAAAATATTTTTCGTTCTTCTCTTTGATAGGCTTTTGACATAAATTTAACACTTTAAATCTTATTTTTTGTCTGCTTTTTCAATTTCCTCAGCATCGACCAAAGAAATAAACAATAAATAACGGTAAATATACCAAAACCTATAATCAGACCTGTATCGCTTGGAACGTTTTTATATTTTGCAACAACCATCAAAGAAATAATATTAATATTAGTGATGATGGCAAAAATAATCATCATTGGTGCCAAAAGATAACCGAGATTTTTCTTTTTGATAAGCATAAAACCGGCAATAAATATTAATGGCAAATAAAACGTATAATCCAAAACATGCACCGTATTGGTAATTAAGCCTGTCTCAATAATATTTTCCGGAACATTATTTTCTAAAACTGCCGGTAAATCTCCTGACAACCATAAGAATACAAACATAATGCTTATGAAAATTAAAAAAATACCAATTGTTTTTGTTGGAACTTTTTCGGTAAACCATGACTTAAAATCTTCTTTTAGGTAATTGACGAAAAAATAAATAACAGAAAAGTTTGATAGACCTAAAATTATGCAATAGACTAGAAATAGATAATTAAAATGCACCGCAAAGCAATATATAACATAAGAATAGATATTGGTAATCATAGCACCAATCCAAATAATTTTTGCCACTTTATTTCCCCTGGTAGCATATAAAGCAGAGAGCAAGAGTATTGGTGCGACAAAAAATAAATTGGAAATGTCTTGACCGACACATTGAGCCAACCAGTCTGTAGTTTCTCTGAAATATAAATTTTGTTGCCAGATACCAATGGCACTACAAATAGCCATAAGGATGACGACTGGGACAGTGAAGTATAGAAAATTTCTATCTTTTCCTAATTGTGAATTAATTTTTTCCATAGTTTATTACCTCTATTAATAACTTAGCTATATGTAATTATAAGATAAATATTTTTTCTTATTTAAAAACTTATCGTTTCTTCTTCTCTCAGAAAAAAATATTTTTTGAATTGCACATAACTTTTTTATATCCGACAGTGTCGGATACCCTACAAATTTAGGTGTATAGGCAGAATCTATGACAGGGCAGTTTCCAAATAGCAATTCTCATTTCTTGATAATATGTATTATTTGGTTTTCAAAATACTTTTTTACATCTTGCCACACAACATCTTTCAGCATAACTGGCATAGCGTCAGGTTCAGCATCATCAAAAAAAATGAGACTCTTTTTAATATGCATCAGATTCGAGGCAAGTATTCCATACTTTTTGTCATAGATAGCTAAAAGTTCGGATAATCTGTAATTCAACTGACATATGAAATATAAATCAATGAAATCCCTTTTTGTACCCCTTGATGTGATTGCATCGATCTTCATCGCAGCAATGTCACGGATATCAGCAATGTTTAATGATAGATATTGTATGGATGGAAAAACCAAAGGGTACTCGTAGACAAAAAGACTGAACTTGGTGCCCTTGAATTTTCCCAGAATTGTTCCTTTATCGAGTTCTTCGACCTCAAAGGCCGCCACGCGTGCTAGTTCAGCCGCAACAATCTTGGGTTCGAACTGCTTAACAGTAAAAAAATCAAAATCAATTGAAAGCCGATGCCCTAATTGAAGCGCACAGGCAGTGCCCCCTGCGAGATAAGCATCTTTTAATATCGCCGAGCGACCTAATAGGGCCAGATGCTCTTTGGTGTCTTTGATGAGGACTTCTTCAAACACAACACCTCTTCTTCCGGGATGCCTAATACCAGTGCCCAGAAATTAGCACTCTTTTTGGAATAACCACGATAGTTACACAAAGCCTCTTTAATTTCGGATCGTTTGAATGTCTTTTGCATCCAGTCTACCGCCTTATCATTGCCATACTCCAGAATCCGTTTGATGATAAATATTCTCCATTTCGATAGATCCAGTTCTTCAAATTTCACGTCCCAAAAATATTCTTCCAAAAACCCAGGCAGACGATTCATAAATAAATTATAACCAGTTTAAACTACAAATCAATAGGCTAACAAAGTATTACAGAACGGTTTATTATCCTGAGTCGTATGGGGTCAGCCCTCGAAATTAGAAACTAATTGACGGCACTATAGAGATCCAAACAAGTGAAAGACTTTAGGGTCAAATCAATACAACAAATGATGTTATAAAATAAGGCAGGAGATGGCATGAGGAGGCAGAATAAGGTTATTAACGGCAACAAGGCAAGGATATGGGGACAAATCTTTTGCTTCGCAGATGATTACGCAGCCGGAAAACACAGATTACATAAATTAAGAGTGGAATCTCATGGCAATCTCAAATAAATTAGTTTCTAATTTCGAGGGCTGACCCCACATGCTAATACTGTTGCCGGTTGTTAATCCTGTTTCATTGCGCTGAGGCGAGCTGCTGCTTGCCATAGTCGTGCCCTTTTTCAAATGCCGATTGATTTAGCGCCAATGCCTTATCAGGAACTGAACCAGGAAGCGCTTTCTTCATTGCCTCATAGCTCACGATTTTAGTAATTGCAGTAAAGAATCCAAGCATTACCACATTGGCAACGATTTTATTCCCGAGTTGCTCAGCAAATCTTGTTGCCGGTATCGAGAGAATCTTAATTTTGCCGCGGGGTGGTTTAGATTTTACCATATCTTCATCTATAAGGAGTAATCCCTTGTCTCCTAATTCAGGCTCAAACTTATCATAACCTTCCTGGGACATAGCAACCAGGACATCTGCCGCTACAACATAGGGATAAAGCACTTTAGTTTCCGACACAACCAATTGGGAGCTGCATGCGCCACCTCTTGCTTCTGGACCAAAGGATTGGCTCATTGTAGCATACTTATTGTCATGAATTGAAGCTGCCTTTCCCGCAATAATACCTGATCTGATAATACCCTGTCCTCCGTAACCGGCAAATCTAATCTCCGCCATTTCTGCCTCCTGACTTGTTCTGCGGCGGAACACATCCATAAGGGATGAATTTATCGCCCAATACACTACTGAGTTGAGTATTATAGGTCTCAAGAAATGTCGGCCTCTCCTTATCAGTAAATTTACCTACCACAATTTTCTTCTCAGGGGTAATCTCCACATTCCTCGGATCTTCATTGTTTTTTATTACTGAATTTTCATAGTAGAAATTTAACACATTAGACTCGATATGTTTAATATCTGTATAATAATTTGGGCCTGGTGCCAGAATCTCAATCATAGACATACCCCGTTTATTTAAAGCCTCAGCAATAGAGTTTGCAAGCTCGTCAATATGCAATGCCGTCCATCTTGCAGTATACAATGCGCCACAAGAATTACCAAGATGTGGAATATTAAACGGTTCATCAAAAGTTGAGTAGGGTGAAAATGCAGGTGCAGTTTTAGGAACAGACTGACCCCCTATCTTTTTATAAACAAAATTATTAATACATATGACAAGGAGTTCCATATTTCTTCTGCTTCCGTGCACAAAATGATTTCCCCCAAGCGTCATCATATCGCCTATGAATGGTACGACTTTTAGAGCAGGATTACCCAATTTCAACCCGGTTCCAAAGGGAATTGCCCTACCTCGGGTTGTGTGGAAAAAATCGACACCCAGAAAATCTACGACTTCAGGCTCAAATGGAATATCTGATGGAACACAGATCATAGATGGTTTAACCCCTGATTTTTCTATTCCCTTTGCAAAAGCAGTAACAATTGAATTCATTTCTTTAATTTGTTACCTCCTCCAAAAATCGATTTCTCCAATTTTGTCTTATACTCAACAACCCCTTCAATTTTTCCTTCTTGTTTAGCTGCATACACTATCGCATCGAATATATCATCTGGATTATGAACTCCTGAACCACCATGAGGAACAAGCACGACATTTGCCTTACCATGACTGCATCTATCAACTTCATAAACAATCTGCCCATAATTTATTTCTGGAACAACAAAGGCTTTTATAGTCTTGGCGAGTTCGCAGATCTTTTCGTCAGGAAATGGCCACACAGTTACTAATCTCAAATTACCAACCTTTATACCTTTTTCTCGAGCTCTCTCAATCCCGCGCACGGCAACCCTTGACGATATTCCATAGGAAACAACAATAACCTCAGCACCCGATATCCCCTCTTCTTTAATTTCAATGATTTTGTCTTTATTGAGTCTAATCTTGTCAACGAGCCGCCTGACATATGCTGATTTGAATTCCTCATTTTTGACCGGGTAGCCTCTTTCATCATGAATGAGTCCAGTAATGTATAGGTTATAGCCATCACCTGCTTTTACCATTTTCGGAACGAGATCGGCATCAGGTTTAAATGGCAAATATTCATCAGGCAAACCAGTATAAAATCTCCTCGGCTCAATTTCAATTTCCTCAGCCCGTGGGATAACAACTTTCTCAGTCATATGACCTACGCATTCATCCGACATTATCATAACAGGACAACGGTATCTTTCTGCCAGATTAAATGCCTTGATTGTATAATCAAACATTTCCTGGGGAGAATCTGGTGCTATAGCTATAAGTTCATAATCTCCATGTGAACCCCACCGCGACTGCATCATATCTGCTTGTCCTGTCTTGGTGGGAACTCCGGTAGAGGGTCCAGCGCGCTGGATATTTAATAGTACAAAGGGTGTTTCCAACATTGCACCTAATCCAATGTTCTCCATCATAAGAGAATAACCAGGCCCAGAAGTAATAGTCATTGATTTAACTCCTGCCCAGGCTGCACCAATTATAGATGCAATAGAACCAAGTTCGTCTTCCATCTGGATAAACATAGCACCGGCAGATGGAGCAACACGGGCAAACGCCTCGGCTGCCTCAGTGGACGGTGTAATCGGATAACCACCAATAAATGTACATCCTGCTGCCAGGGCACCAAGACCAGCGGCAACATCACCATCTATATAATAGACACCAGTTTTCACAGCCCTTGGATCAGTCTTCACCCGGTTAGACCTCCTTTCAACCATCTATTAATATAACACTTACCTATTTCAAACGTTAAATATTTTTTCTCTGTACCCCCGTCTTTATTAAGTCTAACCGGGTTCATCTTTTGCTCCCTTTAATTCGGAAAGCCACTCGTTGTATCGCTCAGTATAAGTTGGCCTCTCTCTATCTACAAATTTCCCTACAATAATCTTCTTCTGGAATCCAATATCAAGGTTCTTTGTATCCTCGCCATGTCTTATTTCTGAATTATTATGATAAAACTTCATCATATCAAGCCCATCTCCCAATCTATTTATCCTTGAATAATACTGGGCACAGGGTGAAATCACCTCGATTACAGAAAATCCTTTTTTATTGAGTGCCTCAACTATAGAATTGCTAAGTCTTCGAATGTGAAGAGTTGTCCATCGTGCGACATATACGGCACCTGATGAATCTGCTATGTACGGGATATTGAATGGTGGCTCAACGCATCCGAAGGGACAAGTTGTAGCATACGCTGCAAGTGGAGTCGTTGGTGCTACCTGCCCTCCGGTCATTGCGTAAATAAAATTATTCACACATATTACGAGCATATCAATATTTCTCCGGGCAGCATGTATGAAATGATTTCCACCAATGGCAATAAGGTCTCCATCTCCAGAAAAAACAACTACTTTTATCTTTGGATTTGCAACTTTAATCCCGGTTGCAAAAGCAATTGCACGACCATGAGTGGTATGAAATGAATCAAGTTTTACATAACCTGCAACCCTTCCCGTACAACCAATACCAGAAACTATACTCATTTTATCTAAATCGATATTTGCTCTTTCAAGTGCGGCAGAAAATGCAGTCACTGCCAAACCGATACCACAACCAGGGCACCAAATGTGAGGTATCCTGTCCATACGGAGCACATCCTCCATCGGATGGACACAACCTATCTTTGACGGGTCCTCCGGGTGAGCCTCTTGCACCTTTGAGGATATTAGTGTTTCCATTATTTACTCCCTTGCTTGCTTATATTCAATAAGTCCATCTCTTACACTCTTTTCCTGTGTAGCATGTTTAATTGCTGAAAGTAAATCATCTGTGTTCTCAACTCCTTTATCTCCATGGGGCACAAAAATAACATTTGTATTTCCATAACTGCATCTTTCAACTTCGAGAACAACCTGGCCAAAATTCATTTCCGGAACCACAAAAGCATTCACTTTCTTTGCAAGCTCACCTACCCGTTTTTCAGGAAAGGGCCAGACCGTAACGAGTTTAAGACTCCCTACCTTTATTCCAGACCTTCGTGCCTGCTCCATCGCTTTAAGCGCAGCTCTTGAAGTTGCTCCGTAAGAGATAATTATAATTTCGGCATCATCAATTTCAGCCTCCTGTATTTCAATAATCTCATCTGCATAGTTACGGATTTTACTCACCAGAGGATGAACATTGTATTCCTGACATTCCTCATTCATAACCGGATAACCACGATCATCATGAGTCAACCCTGTAACGTGGAATCTGTAGCCATCACCAATATTCACCATACGCGGCACAAAATCCTTATCTCTTTTAAATGGTAAATAGTTATCCTTTGACCCTGTATAATATCTCCGCGGCTCAACAACAATTTCTTCTGCAGGAGGAATGACCACGTCCTCTTTCAGATGAGCCACATACTCATCGGATATCACTGAAACAGGAATACGGTAACGTTCCGAAAGATTGAAAGCTTTAATAGTACAATCAAACATCTCTTGCGGAGAGCTTGGGCAAAGAGCAATTATTTCATAATCTCCGTGGGATCCCCACCGTACCTGCATCATATCTCCCTGAGATGGACGGTTGGGTATTCCTATAGAAGGACCAGCCCTCTGAATATTAACGATCACACAAGGGGTTTCTAACATTACACCAAGCCCGAGATGCTCCATCATGAGAGACATTCCTGGACCAGAGGTTACAGTCATCGTTTTTTTCCCTGTCCATGATGCGCCCAAAACGGCGGCAAGGGCAGAAATTTCGTCTTCCATCTGGATAAATGTGGCACCAACTTGCTTGGCTCGCTCAAGAAATCTTTCATAAATCTCAAGCGCGGGTACTATTGGATACCCGCCCAAAAACCGACATCCCGCTGCCAGAGCACCTTCAGCACATGCATGATTACCATTAAGACGGTGAAGACCGGTCAACACACCTTTTGGGTCTGTCTTCATTATTTTTCCCCCTCTACCGCTAAATTAACTGTCTGTTCACATTTGTGCAAATCTAACGGCTCTCGCCAAAACTTCATATTATCTCCTCGTTGCTGGTATTATAGGCAAAAAAAATATAATGTCAATAAGAACCTAATTCTCTCTCCTCTGCATGATGTTTAATAACTCGCGCCTGGGCAATGTAAATCACATCTTCACATATATTGGTTGATAAATCAGCAATACGCTCAAGATTTTTTGCTACCAAAAGAAGTGGTATAGCAGAACCGATTGTTTCTGGCTCTTCAAGCATATAAGTTAGTAAAATTCTTATTGTTTCATCTCTCATCTCATCAACAACACTATCTCTTTCACATACCTTTTGTGCCCGCGCAGCATCATTATCCATAAAACTTTTTACACTATCATTTAACATCTCTTTGACTTCCCTTGCCATTGACCAGATATTACTTACTGGTTTGATGCGCGGTTGCTCAATTAAGTAAGCTACATAACTGGCGATATTAACCGCATGGTCACCCATGCGTTCTAAATCATTATTCATCTTTATTACGCCGATTAAAAATCTTAGATCAGCACCAACTGGTTGATGTCGGGCAATAAGCTCGATGCACTGCTCTTCAATTGCGATCTCGAACTTATCAATCTGATGATCAATCTCCTGAATTTCTGATGCCATTTTAATATCCTGCTTCTTCAATGCCTCCAAAGATTTTGTAATAGCCTCCTCAACCAACGATATCATCTCTAAAAGATCCTTCTTGACTTTTTGTAGTTCCTCATCAAAATGGCGGTCCATGATACCTCCTCAAACCTCCACACCTATGCATAGGTGTGGGGGTAAATACCTAAAATTATAATAATAGATGACAGTAATATTAATTATTTTTTTTAATCGCATATCTGTAATCTGTTATCTGCAATCTGTAATCTGTGATCATCCAAACCTCCCACTAATATAGCCAAATGTTCGTTCATCTGAGGGATTTGTAAATATCTTTTTTACACTATTAAATTCAATAAGTTCACCAAGCAGCATAAAGCCAACCTCATCAGCAACACGTGCTGCCTGCTGCATATTATGAGTGACAATAATAATTGTGTATTTCTTTTTCAATTCCAGCATCAACTCCTCGATTTTGCCCGTTGCAATAGGGTCGAGTGCAGAACACGGCTCATCCATTAACAGAATTTGCGGCTCTACGGCAAGAAGCCGGGCAATACAAAGCCGCTGCTGCTTTTCCGCAGACAGACTTAATGCAGAATCCTTTAACCGATCCTTAATACTATCAAATAAATCAACTGCTGCAAGGGAACGCTCAACAATTTCAATTAGGGTCTTCTTGTCATTTATCCCCCATACGCGTGGTCCATAGGCAACATTATCAAATATTGATATGGGAAATGCATTAGGACGCTGAAAGACCATACCAACATTCTTACGCAGCAGAATTAGATCATATACTGGTGAATATATGTCTTTTTCATCAATTAATATACTTCCTGTAATTTTCACGTTTTTAATCAGGTCGTTCATTCGATTAAATACCCGCAAGAGTGTAGATTTGCCACATCCTGATGGTCCAATAATACCGGTTATCAAATTTTCTTTGATTGATAAATTCACATTTTTCAGCGCCTGAAATTTATCGTAATAGAGATTTAAATTCGCGATTTTAATAATCATCCAAATTTTCCTCGAATATAACCATCAGTTCTTGAATCAGCTGGATTTGTAAAAATTTTCTCGGTCTTGTCGATCTCGATCAACTCACCGGAAAGAAAAAAAGCAGTTCTGTTTGCTACCCGTGCTGCCTGCTTGGTATTATTGGTAACCAGAATAAATGTATACTTCTCTTTTAATTCAAGCATGGTCGCCTCGATCTTTGCCGTTGAAATAGGATCCAATCCTGAGCACGGTTCATCCATCATTATGACTTCGGGCCCCATTGCCAGGGTTCGTGCGATACACAAACGCTGTTGTTGTCCACCGGATAACGTAGCTGCAGAATCTTTCAATCTATCCTTTACCTCTTCCCACAGATTAGCAGCGCTCAGTGCATTAAAAATAATTTCATCAAGTTCACTTTCCTTGAGTTTTCTATGCAGTTTCGGCCCATAACTCATATTCTTATGTATTGAACCAGGTAAAACTACCGGCGTAGCAAAGATCAGGCCCACCCGTCTTCTCAGATCATTAATTGGTATAGTAAAAATATCGGTATCATCTAATACTATGGTACCGGAAATCCGTGCATAATCAATTTCATAAAGGCGGTTGAGCGCCCGTAAGAAAGAACTCTTACCAGAATTTGCCGGGCCAACAACACCTAAAATCTCGTTCTTTTCAACATTCAGGCTAATATTTTTTAACGCCTGAATCGTATCGTAAAAAAGACTCAAATTTTTAATTGCTACCTTTATCATCTTATGGTGATTATAATCTGTTTATAATCCATACGTTAGTAATAACGTTCCATGAAACGGTGCATTAAACGATAGGCAATAAAATTAACAAGAAGAATAATAATAATAAGAACTGTAGCAGTTCCATATGCCTTGGGCATTGATATACCTTCGCGTGCGAGTATATAGAAATGAACTGCGAGTGTTCGTGTTGAAGAAAATGCTGAAGTGGGTATTCCCAATGAAGAACCCGCAGTAAATATCACAGCAGCAGTTTCTCCCACAGCCCTGCCTATCCCCAAAATCACTCCGGTAAGGATACCTGGAAGAGATGTCGGCAAAACAACCTTTAGAATTGTATCCAACTTACCACCACCCAGAGAGTAACTGATTTCACGGTACGAGTGTGGCACTGCTTTGATCGCCTCTTCTGTTGTTCTGATAATTGTCGGGATAATCATCACGGCAAGGGTTAAGCCACCGGATATAATACTCCAACCCAGATTCAATGTGATAACAAAAAAGATAAAGCCAAAAAGGCCATATATTATTGATGGCACACCAGCAAGACAGTCCGCACCAAAACTTATTATTCGATGGATCAGACCGCCTCTTGTATATTCCACAAGATATACTGCACTGCCTATACCCAAAGGTGTAGCAATGACAATAGCAAAAATTGTCACAAAGAACGTGCCAAGAATTGAAGGGAAAATTCCACCTTCCTTACCCATGTTCCTTGTTTTATCAGTAAGAAATTCAAGGCTCAGTTGTCCTACACCATTTTTGAAAACATATCCAATAATAAAAAATAGAACAACGACAGTAATAAGAGTCATTAAGAGCAGTATACTATAAGCAATGATTTGATTTGTGCGCGGACCTATTCTGAAAGTCATTATTTACGCCCGGTTATTTTAATTGCAATAATATTTAAAAGTATTATTATAAGAAAGAGAAAAGAACCGCATGCAAAAAGTGCTGCTCTATGATCACCCGTAGCATATCCTAATTCCAGGGCAAGGGTCGAGGTCAGGGTACGTACTGAATCCAATATCGAATGCGGAATCTTTAAGGCATTACCTGCGATCATAATCACTGCCATGGTTTCACCAATTGCCCTACCCATACCTAGAATTATTCCTGCAACAATTCCCGAACGCGCAGCCGGCATGAGGAGCATTCTAACAGTCTGCCACTTGGTTGCACCCACAGCATATGAACCTTCTCTATAGGTATTAGGAACTGCCATCAATGCATCATAGGAAATGCTTACGATCGTCGGTAAGATCATTACGCCCAATATTATACTTGCCGCCAGAACCGAAAACCCAGGACCACCAAAGTGTTCCCTGATAAACGGTACTAAAATGACGATACCAATAAATCCATATACTACTGAAGGTATTCCAGCAAGAAGCTCAATGATTGGTTTTAATGTCTTTTGTACTACTGGAGATGAAAATTCAGCAAGGAATATTGCACAGGCAAGGCCAAACGGAATTCCCACAACAAGGGCGCCGGTAGTGACCATGAGCGAACCAATGATCATCGATAAAATACCAAAATGACCCCTGGTTGGCGCCCAGTGTGTGGAAAAAAAATTGCCGAGCCCAATCTTAAAGATCAAAGGTATACCCTGCTGAAATATGAAAAATGTGATTAAAAGAAGGGAAAAAATTGCAGAAAAGGCAATAAATAGTAGTAATTTTTCAGCAATCTTATCTTTCATTCTTTAATCATTATATATTTCTGTTGCAGGAATCAAACCATCTTTTTTAAGAATATCCTGACCCTCCCTGGATAATACATAATCGATAAATTCTTTAATGTTACCTTTTGGTTCTTCAAGTAGTAAAAGCAAAAAAGGTCTTGAAAATTTATACTTGCACGTAATAAGATTAGCTAATGTTGGTTTAACACCATTAATTGCTACTGCCTTTTCGCGCTCATCAACTAAGCCTACTGAGATATAGCCTATTCCTTGAGGTGTTGTGGCGATTATCTCTCGAACTGATCCGTTTGAGTCCTGGACCAAACAGGCATCACTGATTATCCCATCACCCATAATCATATCCTCAAAAGACCCCCTGGTTCCAGAACCTTCTTCCCTTGTTACTGGAATAATCTTCTCATCTCTTCCGCCTAAGTCTTGCCAATTTTCAATTTTCCCGGAAAAAATGCTCCCTATGTCTTCAGTGCTCAAATTGTTTACGGAATTATCTTTGTGAACAATAACTGCAATACCATCAATTGCAATGACAAT
>JAGMEL010000291.1 GCA_023128195.1 Caldifarciminota bacterium
TGATTGTGAAAAATTTGTGAAATTATGGGTGCGAAGAAAGAGCCGAAGCCTTGACACCAATATTGTTATCTGTATTATAATTATCTAGAAGAGGAGGCATTATGAAAAACCATAGAATAATTGTTTCAGCTATTGTATTTGGGTTTTGCTTCATGAGTATTTTTTTTCCAATAAGTAGAGCTAGTGCCCAAGGGCAATCAGGGTTAGAAGGTACCTTAAAAATACCTGATTCGAGTCACATGCAAATCCTCACAACATTGGATGGTACAACTCTTTATGGCCGAATCATTGAAGTTGGCCAAAGTGAGATTAAGTTTGAAACGAACATCGGGATTATACCGATACAACTCGCGAAGATAAAAGAGATAAAAGAAATCCCGATCTCTTCGATCAAAAAAGGGGTATACTGGTTCCCGAATCCAAATGACACGAGATTGTTGTTTGCACCGACAGCACGTTGCTTAAAAGGTGGTGAAGGTTACTTTGCAGATTATTATCTTTTCTTCCCTATGGTTGCTTTTGGTATCACAGACAATATCACTATTGCTGGAGGAGCATCAATTTTCCCGTGGATCGGTATAGAGAATAATCTTTTCTATTTCATGCCAAAAGTGGGATGCAATCTAGGTGACAAATTCAGTCTTGCTGTCGGCGCATTATTGGTAAAACTCCCATCATTTGATGACGAAATTAATCCTACTGTAGGTATTTGCTATGGTGTAGGGACTGTGGGCGGACCAAATAGCAACTTTACTGCAGGTGTTGGTTTCGGCTATGTGGATTGGGAATTTGAGAAAACTCCGATGTTCATGTTTGGTGGACAGCACCGGGTATCAAGAAGAATATCATTGGTAAGTGAGAATTGGATGATGCCTGGTGTAGACCAACCTGGTATTGCCTATGGACTGCGCTTCTTCGGTGAAAAGGTTAGTGTTGACCTTGGTTTTCTCAACACAATTGGCGATAATATGATTTTCCCTGGTATTCCGTATATAGATTTTGTTATTAAATTCTAATTGTAACCTGAAATCAATAATCTGCAAAATAAAGTAGCCTGTTCCCTTATTCTTGTTTTAAATATTTTATTATCTCTTCAATTTATACCAATTTTTTAGCACTAACATAGTGTTTGTCGCGGAATTGATAATAAAGAGACACGAAAAGTTGAATAAGTTTTTTCAATTCAGGATCTTTTTTCACAAATTCATCCTGAATATAGATCAATGCAGTTGATACAATTATTTTGTCTTTAAACGCCTCAACAGAATCTAATTCACCTTTTTTCGTCATTTTAACAAGATTATCAAGACTAACAAGAACAATACGAAACTGTTCTCGGTATTTATTAGGATTTGGATTGCTTGCCCTGGCTTTTCTTATTGCCTGCATAGCTTCAATTATTGAAATCTCAAAAATGGTGTATTCTCGGATGATTAAAGTCATATCTTTTTGGGAAACGTTGTATGGTTGCCATTCAATATTGAAAACACGATCTTGTTCGTACTGGCCATAAGCAGTAGCCAAAAAAATTACATAATCTTTCATGCCCCTGGATAATTGATCCTTTAATGGTCCTTGCAGCCATTTTAGTATCATTGCCACACGAATATGTTTCATCAATTTTTCTAAGGAAGGTTTCCTTGCTTGTTTTAAAGTTTTTTCCAATAGTTCAAGATCTGTATTAGTTATTTTAGCACCACTGTGTAGTTGTTTTTTAAGATATGTATAGAGTTTTCTGGCTCTAAATTTTTGGATTTGGTCTGAAAAACCAACATAGGTACGATCGATAAAAGCCTGGATTAGTTTAAGTTCAAATTTTAATTCCTGGGGAATATTTGTAACCGAAAGGAGAAATTTGAAATAGGCAATAAAATTTTCAATGTCACGCAGGATTATATGTTCTTCGACTGTAAATTTAATTTTCTCATAGAGGATATCAATCATTTTTTTGGCAGAAGTTTCTCTCAATATAAATACGAGTATTTTCTCTAAGTTTTCCAGATGTGTAGCCATCATTAAGATTTTATATGAAAAAGGAAATCAAAAGAATGATGACAAATGCTTTTTTTAGTGGTTCACCCATACCCTATTCTTCGAACCGATACGGAAGATACCGGGGGACCCACATCGCATTTTTAATCAACTCCCTCAGTTTTTCATCGGGCAATCTTATGCCGAGTCCAGAATTCCTGGCTTCTTTAGCTACTGACAAAGCAACGTTTTCCGAAACCTTTCTTATCTCTTTTATTTCTGGAAGAAGAAAATCCTTAGAAGGTGTTAAGGATGCAATGGCTTTAGCTGCAGCAATAAACATCTTATCAGTTATTTTTGGAACCATCGAAACTATCGCCCCGAGTCCTATTCCAGGAAAAATATACATGTTATTACATTGCGTTATTTTTTTCTCAACACCATTTATCTTTACAGGTGGGAATGGACTGCCTGTGGCGATAATGCATCTGCCGTTTGTAGCTCTAAAAGCCTGTTCGGGTGTACACTCACTATTCTTAGTAGGGTTTGAAAGAGCGAGGATAATAGGTGCTGCTGTATTCTTTGCCATTTGTGCTAAGACATCCTCAGTAAATACATCTTTGACACCAGAGACACCTATGATAACTGTTGCCCGGGCATTCAACACCGTATCAAAAAGTGTAACTCGGCCTTCCTGTTTTAGTTTCCACCCGGATACCACGTCCTTTTTACGCATGAAAGATTTCTGATATTCATTAAGTCCCATGCCTTCAAGGATCAATCCATCTTTGTCTATTGGGTAAATTCTCTGCTTTGCTTCAGATTCCGAAAGCCCTTCTTCCATTAAGCCTTTAATAAGCATATTTGCAATACCAAAACCTGCCTGACCAAATCCGAAAATCACATACTGTTGATCTTTTAATTTTTCATCTTTCCCATAGACAGCAGAATGGATAACCGCAAGGGTCACCGTACCTGTTCCCTGCATATCATCATTGAACGAACATGTGCGCTCACGGTACCTATTTAAAACTCGCAACGCATTGTGCTTTCCAAAATCCTCCCACTGCAAGAGTGCGTGGGGAAAGCATCTTTTCACTCCCTTAACAAATTCTTCAACTATAACATCGTATTCATTACCGGTTAACCGTGTATGTTTTAAACCAAGATACAACGGATCTCTAAGTGCTTCTTCATTATTTGTTCCTACATCGAGGAGGATTGGTAAACATAGCGCCGGGTGTAAACCAGCACCAACAACGTAAAGACTCGTTTTACCAACTGGAATCGCCATACCACCAACACCCTGGTCGCCCAATCCTAATATTCTTTCGCCGTCAGTTACAACAATCAAGTTAATATTTGAAAAAGGTGCATTTGATAATATACGATCAATACGAGAAATGTTATTTGCCGAAATATAAAGTCCTCTTGGCTTACGAAACATATGGCTAAAGGTCTTGGCTGCCTCCCCTACAGTTGGTGTATAAACAATCGGTAACATCTCCTCTAAATTATTCAGGATAAGACGATAAAATAAAGTTTCATTGCGGTCTAAAAGGCTGAGAAGAAATATATATTTTTCTATTGGGCTAGTCTTCTTTGAATAATTTTCGTAAGCTCTGTCTACCTGTATATCCATGGTCGAGACCTGCTGGGGAAGGATACCGTAGAGATCAAGCTGATCTTTTTCCTGTTCAGTAAACGCCGAACCTTTGTTATAAACAGGATGTTCAACTAACAAATGTCCCTTAAAAGGAACTTCAATATATTTCTCTCCTGTTAGAGCATCCAATTGAACTGAAAACTTTTTCATTCATTCCTCCTTTGTCATCACCAATTTCCCCTAAATCTCTGATTTAGCTTGGAAATTGAGTGTCCCGCTCTTTTAACAAAAGGACGGGATATCCCTACTAACAGATACCTTACTCTAATTAAAATCTCCTGATTGTCAACACCAAGAACGCTTTTATATTTTAAATTGTAGATTTCAAATTGCAAATTGATTTGAAATAAATTATTGACTTTCGCAAGACATATAGTATAATAACACCATGGATAAATTTGCATTCATCATTGGTATAATCGGTTTATTGCTTCTTGTTATTTCCCTGGTAATACTCATATGCGCAATTGTAAATATAATAAAAAGAAGAATGAAACTAAAAAAATTCCTGTCTTCTTTTATCATATTCCTGATAACCTTTGCATTTGCCACTTCTTTTATATATCTATCTCTTTTTCTACAAACATTTTCCAGATACACCCACGAAGAAAAAATTGGCTGGGTTTCTGCAGACACTGTAGACGGAGCTATTAAAGTGACCTTTTTTAACGAAAAAACAAACAGGTTGTACTGGTTCGATCTCGCTGGTGACCAGTGGATGGTCGAAGGATACTTTTTGAGATGGAGTCTTGCCTTAAGATGGATGGGAGCAGGGTCTTATTATAGAGTTACAAGATTCTCGGGAAGATGGGAAAACCCCGAAGGGAAAACAACATCTGTGTATCAAATTCATCCTGAAGAAAAATTATGGAAATTTCTTTTGAAATACGGTGAAAAAATACCATTTGTTGATGCAGCTTATGGAATAGGAGCATTTCAGTATCCTCGTCAGGATACGTTTTATCTTTATATCAATGATACAGGGTTTATTTTGAGAACCCGGTAAATTATATCCATAAATCATAACGCAATAGATTAAATAAAAATATTACAGGTTGCAGAAATCACGAAATTATAAATATAGGTAATTATACCCACTTGACAAAACGCGATTTTTCACTATAATTGAGCATGTACTCAATGAGTACATGCTCAAAAAGAGGTGAAATATGAAGAAAGAAATGAAACGCAGTCAAATCAAACTGGCTACCAGGAAAAAACTTTTAGAGGTAGCTGAATCTGCTTTTGTCAAAAGCAATTTTAAGGCATCCACCTTTAAAATTGCCAGGGACGCAAAAGTTGCTCATGGAACAATATTCTTTCATTATAAAAATCGTGATGAACTTGTATTGACCGTTGTCAAACGCCTGGTGCTCAGAATAACAGACGCTCTTTATTTAGCGTATAAAAACTCCCTCACCCTTGAGGAATTTCTCACGCAACATTTTGAAACCGTGCGTGCAAACTGGTCACTTTTTAAAGCACTCCTTACCGGGTTTTCTGAATTTAATTACGGGACAAAACAAGAAGTGATTTCTTTGTTGTCGGTCATTAATTACTATCTGGTTGAAGCATTTAATAAGTGGACGGACACCCCTCTTGTCCGTACTGTTTTATGGCAAAGCACATTAGTCTATTTATCTTTCTTAGGTGATTACATGTTCGATAAAAAGAAGATTTCGGAAAAGTTCATAAAGGATTTACTTTCTTTTATAACAGGTTCATCAAACGTCATTAAAAAAGGCAGGACTAAAATAGCAGGTGCTGAAATAGAAAAAAAGTTGTGCTGGAGTTGTGGAATGTTGCTTAATGCACCACAGGACTACACAATGGGTGACGCAAGCAAGAATTATTGTAAATACTGTACAGATGAAGACGGTACGCTGAGACCATATGGTGAAGTGCTGAATATTATGACCACCTTTTTACAAAAAACACAAGTGCTTAATCCAAAGGCAGCGCGCCAAGCCGCTCGCGCTGTACTTGCTAAAAACCCGGCGTGGAAAGGTCGTGTCAAAAAATAATGGTATATAACAAATAAGGAGGTATTATGATGTTTCTAAAACGCTTGCTTTTACTGGTTTTGTTTTTCATGTGGGTTGTGCCACCTACATGGGCTACTATTATTAACGTACCAGGGGATCAACCAACGATCCAAGCCGGCATTGATGCCGCAGTAGACAATGATACAGTACTGGTGGCGCCAGATGTCTATTATGAAAACATTCACTTTCGTGAAAAGGGGATTGTAGTTGCCAGTCATTATATCCTCGATAATAACAATGCGTATATTGATTCTACTGTTATTAACGGAAGCAATCCTGCTAATCCTGATACTGCAAGTTGTATATTGATTGTGAGCGACAGTGCCTACACCACAGAAGATACATTGGCAGCGCTTATCGGATTCACCATTACTCAGGGTACTGGTACAAAATGGCAAGATGAACACGGAGCCGGACTCTATAGAGAAGGAGGCGGCATTCTAACTCAATATTTATCACCAAGAATAAGAAATAATATTATTATAAACAATCAAGCAACTGATCTTCAAGGAGTCACGAGTGGTGGAGGAGGAGGAATTCGCATTGGAGACGGAAATCCTAGTATTATGAATAATATTATCGTGTCAAATTCAGCTCTTTATGGCGGTGGTATTGTTTTGAATTATACAGGTGCTTTAATCAAAAACAATATAATTGCATATGACTCTGCAGATGGTGCTTATGGTGGCGGCGGTGGCATATGGGCTTATGCTAATGCATCTTCACCGAAGATAATTGAAAATAATGTCATTGTGTATAATTATAATTCAACAGCGTATGGGGCTGGTGGAATACGAATTTGGTCAGCCTCTGTTACACTTCGGAACAATATTATCTGGTGGAATATATATAACCAGATTTACGGATCGCCAACAGTCACTTATTGTGATGTACAGGGTGGCTGGGCAGGCGAAGGAAATATTGACGCCGATCCACTATTTGCCGCAGAAAATTTCTATTTATCCGACAGCTCACCGTGCATAGATGCTGGAGATACAAGTTCACTCTATAATGACCCTGAGGACCCGTACAACCCAGGATATGCTGAATGGCCTTCAATGGGCGTGTTAAGAAATGACATGGGCGCTTATGGTGGTCCTGATCGTGCCATACTCCCGTATGTTCCTTTTGCAGTGCATGAAATCCCAAATGCGAAAGTACCTCAACAGCCTCTTTTGCAAATTCATCCAAATCCGTTTTCAAAGCTGACAACTATCAAATTTCAGATGCAAGATGTAAGAAGTAAGAAGCAAGATATTTCTTTGAAAATCTACGATGTTGCTGGAAAGTTAGTCAAAGCTTTTTTACTGCCTACTACTTACTGCTTAGTGCCTACTTCTATAGGCTGGGATGGTACAGATACTCATAGTCAGCCAGTTAGTTCAGGGATATATTTTTGCCGGGTGCAAGTTGGTGATGATGTAGCGACTAAGAAAATGACATTAATAAGATAAACATAGTGCCCCTGTCCAGATATAACCTACGTACTACTTAACATCCATTAGATTATCAATTCTATCAATGATTTCTGTATAAGGATTATAAACGGTTAATGAAATTTTCTGGTTGTCTGCCTTGAATATAAGAACGTGTTCTTGCGAAGAAAAATAATAGTACTGGTTATCTGACCTGTCTTTCCAATAACTATTCCAGGGAGTTTTCTCTTCTGAATAGTAAGGCGCGCCAGCATCACCAGCAGAGAAATACCAGGTTGGATATTTTAAATCAGAAAGGCAGGAGTATTCTTCTCCCTCATCCCCGAGTTTTCCATTATTATTCTTATCATCCTTTTTCATACGACCGATAGGAACATTTTTATCTATCAGTACCTTGCTATAGGAATGTTCATCTGCACCCAGGACTGCGGCAACTTTTTTGCAGCGCGATATGGCTTTTACAAGTTCATTTCTGATTTCGATTATCCCTTTTTTCTCGGGTCGCAATTTTTTTGTCTTTGTATTATATATATAAGCACGCACAGTATTATTTCCTTCATACCACATTGCATCATCAATATGCCCACCATTCGGGAATACTGGTTCCTGGGCAAAAAGGATCACATATTTAACCGTGTTGTCCTTATCTGCCTTTTCCAATTCCCGTTTTATCCAGTTTAGTTGATCCTTCATAATATAGCCTTCAGGACAACCGCCATATTTTGGAGCATTATATGATACCCAGTAATTATTATTAAAAGCAATAACTTTTACTAAACCGTACTGGAATGAATAAACATTTTCCTTATAAGAAGGCAGTCTTACATCTTCTGTTTCAGGTGCATTAAGCGGGTGTACAAATTCCTGAGCAAATACTGCTTCAGAACTTTCAGTATTATAGGGCCAGCGGTCGAGTGTTATACCGTAATAAGAACCATCATCATATACACGCACCAGGGCTTCGTGGTTTCCCATACCTGTGTAAATTGGACACTCATGGAAAAATCCAGCTACAGTCTGTTTCCAGAAATAGAATTGATTTACAAAATCCTGTTTTACTGTTGTATAACCATTTATCAGATCACCACCAACAAGGAAAAAATCAGCTTTCTTAAGGTACGCAAGATTCATAATTTTGTCTAATATCTTACGGTTAACTCCCATGAAATTATATTCACCACCGCCAAGACCTTCACGACTGTCACCGATATAGGCAAAGCATACAGTTCCTTTACCAGGAAGCGGCGCTGATTTAAAAAAGTACACCTTGGTCTTCATATTTCCTACCTTTACGTAATAATCATATTTTTTATCAGGTTCCAAACCGGTTATTCTTATTTCATGCCGGGTCAATGGCACTAAATCTTTGAATGTTTTATCGTGACCCACTATAACTTGCGCCTTTACTGGTATGTCTGTTCGAAATGATACTATTATTGTCGTAGGATCATTGCTCGTTATCATGTTAACAAATGGTCCTTCGATGATCGATGGTATCTTTATGTATATGCTATCTTCTTTTTTAAAAAAGACATATGTATCATAAATCCCGAGTCTCCTATCTTTTGCATCAGTCTCAAGATACAGTGCTATTCTGGCAACAATCTGCCCGTCATTCACCCAATCCTCGCTATTATGGGATGGCTGCAATAAATAATCAACCATCAAAATTCCTTTTCCTTTTTGTATCCGGGAAAACCTGCGAAATCTGTGGTATGTATAGTCAACTTCTTTCGATTCAAATGGGAAAGGACCCACTTCAATACTACCATACACTTGAGACGCGTCTATTATTGAACCATCGAGCAAGGTAGTGATACCACTCATATCAAACAGTAAACCATTTTCAGAACTGTCTTTGATACAGGAAAGTATCTGGTCTATGCTCAACATGTTCCTCACACCATCAAAAGCAAGGTCTGGATAATTTTCTTGTGCCGGGTCTTTCACTGGTAATTCACTTTTTCCCAAACCTTGAGCAAATGCCCCAGTGTTAATGACAAAGGCGTTCCCAAATAAAAAACAGATAATAATTATAAATAGACCATGTTTGTTCATAAATTCCTCCATGACCCCACACCTATGTATAGGTGTGGG
>JAGMEL010000292.1 GCA_023128195.1 Caldifarciminota bacterium
GGTATTTTTCAAATTTAAGAATGCTTATAATGTTCAGTCCAGAAAATCAGGGTTTTGCGTGCAAGTCCTTTTTTATACACAATACCTAAAAATAACGAGCAGTCAATTGCATTTTAGCACCGTCTCCACTTGACTTGTTCCAGATACTGTGTTATTATTTAACATGCGGTATTATGGCACTGTTATCAGACCCCCAAGCGAGGCAAACAGCTACATATTACAAATTACCTATGGTTGTTCTCATAACAAGTGCACATTTTGTCCTACGTATCTTGATAAACCTTTTAAGATTCGACCAATAAATGAAGTGCTCGAAGATATAGAAATGGCAAAGAATCAAATGCCGCAAACGCGTCGGGTTTTCCTTGCAGATGGAAATGCCATGGTATTGAACAATAAAAAACTCATGCCTATTCTCAATGCTTTGAACTCAGCATTTCCCGAACTCCAGAGAATAGGTATCTATGCTAATGCCAGTGATATATTTCACAAAACCAATCAAGAACTAAAAGAATTATGCGCGAAAAAACTTTTGATAATCTATATTGGTCTTGAAAGTGGAAGTAATAAAGTGCTAAAAAGAGTGAATAAAGGAGCAACTGCACAAGAAATAATTGAAGCTGTGAAAAAAGCACAGGATGCAGGCATTAAGGTTTCTGTTATAGCACTTCTGGGATTAGGAGGCACTGATCTCTGGAAAGAGCATGCGATAGCTACTGGCAAGGCAATAAGTGCTATGAGCCCCAGGTTTTTTTCTATATTAACATTGATGGTCGTACCTGGAACAGTACTTCACAACCAGTTGGAACAGGAAGAATTTATACTACCTGAACCCATGCAAATGCTGCGGGAATTAAGAGTCATTCTAAAAAATACAAATGTCCAGTCAGGTTGTATATTTCGCACCAACCATGCATCTAATTATCTTCCATTAGCAGGAAGATTACCGAATGATAAAGATAGGCTCTTAGAAATTATTGATGAGGCACTTGCCAAAGGAAAATCCTGTCTCAGGCCTGAGTATTTGAGAGGGTTGTAATGCTCGTCTTTTTTGTAACACCGCATGCGATTTTGAGTACAATTATAAGGTGAAGTTGCTCGCGGTATATTATTAATTGACAATCCAGTTAAAATTGATATAATAGAATAATTCCTCGGTAGCTTCAGCCAAAGGCTGACTCCGACAATTGTCGGAGCAATGCTGAGTGAAACGAAGTCCGCCTCTGGCGGAGTAGAGCGTCCCCAGCCCGAGGCTGGTCCGCCTCTGGCGGAGGCTGTTTAATGAAAGAATATTATGTTTACGGTGTATATAATTGAGAGTTTACGAAATGGTAAGCGGTATACGGGTTTTACAACGAAGACTGCTCCTCAGCGACTTGTCCAGCATAATCGGGGATGTAATAAATGGACAAGAGAAAATAAACCATTTCGACTGATTTACGAAGAGTCATATGAAACGGAGAGGGAAGCCCGTCAGCGTGAGAAATTTCTAAAGACGGGAAAAGGAAGACAACTGATTAATAATAAAATTCCTCGGTAGCTCAATGGTAGAGCATCCGGCTGTAATAAAAAAGGTTGCAGCTTCCACGAGAAATTGTGGTTGAAAAATCGGGTGAATTCAGGGAAGCCTAAGTTCCAACTAACGTCGGAATATGGTAATCCTGAGCCAAGCCCCGCACTTTTGATAAAAGTGCGGGGAAGGTGCAGAGACTATTCCGTAAGGAAGTACTTTTCGCTCATTGCGGAAGGGAAGCGCCCGATCCCGTAATACTGATAATTATTCGGTATTGGGAATGAGATAGTCCATTCTTCGATGAAAGTCGGAGGGCAATGTAACCGGAGGGTTGCAGGTTCGAATCCTGCCCGAGGAGTTATTATTTTTCTTAATGAACGTAGTGAATTTAGAAAAATATAATCTCGAATCCCGTGATAACGGATGAGAGATACCTTTTTGATAAAGTATTTCTTAATGAACGTAGTGAATAAAGAAAAATATAACAAAAATGATACTACAGGATTGGTTTGTCTATATTGTTGAATGCAAAGATAAATCATTTTATGTGGGGATTACTACAGATATTAAAAAGAGAATCAATGAGCACAACTTAGGAAAAGGTTGTCACTATACTAAATACAGAAAGCCCGTTAAGCTTCTATTCTATGAAAAACATAAGAACCGCAGTTCAGCAGTTAAAAGAGAGCTGGAGATTAAAAAATTCAGCAGGGCGAAGAAGTTTGATCTAATAAAGAATGATATCTTGAGTTGCAAATGAGATTATTAAAAGTATATTCGTAAACGAATAGCTTCTTCTTAATTATTTTCTAATTTGACTTCTTAATTCTTCTATCTCAATACGTAACGTATTTTTCTTTAATTCATTTGGTGAATCTTTAATCACAGGCATAAGTGTAAGTACATGATCAACATAATTTAGCAGAGTAATCGCCTCATCAATATGCGTACTCGACATAATCTTCTTTTTTGCCTGACCAATCATCAACCCAAGATCTGCTATAGAAAAAGGCATGAGCATCCTTGGAAAAATCTTTATCTCGTAATAATAGAGTTCACCGTTATTGTCGTCAATGTCTTCATTATCATATACAAAATAAAAGCCAAGAATATTCAAGGTGTCAGGTGTTTCGAGTATAGTATCAAAGAATTTTCCTGTCTTCTCCACAAGTGTTGAACCCCATCCTGTATCTGAGAAGTTATAGTACAAAGTCACCTGTTCTGTTTGTATTTCAGGTAAAATTCTGACTAAAAGATTAGGGGAATCTTTTAAAAAATATAGATCCACACCTGCACATATGGTAATAGCTAATAATAGATTCATGAAACCTCCTAATTCATATAAAATACCTAAAAGTCCCTGCCTGAGGCAGACAGGCAAAACGCCTAACCCCCACACCAATACATTGGTGTGGGGTTTAGCCATTTATTATTCCAACTCCTTATCCATTACATAGGCATCATCACCATCAATATAATAATATCTACGCTTAAATAAAATATTATAACCAAGACTCTTGTATAAACCAATCGCAACCGTGTTATTTGTTCTTACTTCAAGATAAATATAGTGGCAACCGTTTTCAGTTGCTATATTTTCGAGTTTTTGCATAAGTTTTGATGCCACGCCCTGACGCTGGTATTTTTCATCAACAGCGATATTTGTAATATGAAAACCAGCATTAATAAATGTTGAAAGTGAATAGCCAATCATTGAACCTTTATACTCAACAACAAAAGCAACCGTATCTTGGGATATAAGATCATTCTTGAAAAAAGATTTAGGCCAGGGATTAGGAAACAATTTCATCTCCAATTTATAAACCCTATCCAGATCATCAATGCGCATTGGTCTTATTATAATTTCTCTCAGCATCGGTCTTTTTTATGTAAAAAGGCTCAAGAACTTCCGGGTCGTCAAATTTGCCAAACTGGATACCGGGCAATGCGATTTTAATAACCTTTGTAGCAGTAGGTAAAAGAAAATCATCATCAAGAAAATGTAAAACTTTAGAATTGTGTGACAAATCATATTTTTTAAAAACCTCTATTCCTGAACCAATAACCATGGTTTTTCCTTTTATTATATTTTCAACTTGCTCTGGAGTCGTGAGCAGATAATCAGTCTTCCTTTCACCCTTTTTGTATAATGCAGCATAGATTTCCTCATGATACGCATTGATGACTGCCAGAACAGGATAATGCAAAAAAGACATGGAAACACCTATTACATCCAGGGTATTTACAGCAACGATAGGAATATTCAAGGCAAGGGCGAGTCCTTTTGCCAGACTCAGACCAACCCTCAATGATGTAAACATACCTGGACCAATACTTACTGCAAGTGCACCAATTTTGTCTCTCCCAAAATATTCGATTAATCTTTTTGCTTCGATGAAAAATTGAGCATCTCGGCTGCTTACATCTATTTGACGACTTTTTCTAATTTCATAAATCATCTTTTCATCTTCATTAATGCATAAAGAAAATAATGGTGATGATGTCTCAATTCCTAAAATTTTCAAATATAAACTCCCTTTTATTTGTTCCTATTATATTTATTTTTATACAATGACCTTCTTTATATCTGTTATTTATGCGATCAGCCCATTCAATTAAAGTAATACCATCCTGCAGAATGTATTCATCTATTGGCAATTCAGCTATATCACTTTTATCCAGACGATACAGATCTATATGTGATACTAACATTTTACCTTTATATTCAGTTGCAATAACAAAGCTTGAACTTGTAACATCTTCTTTAACCCCAAGACCTTGACATATACCTTTAACCAAAACAGTCTTTCCACTCCCCAATTCCCCATATAAATATATGATGTCGCCTGATTTTAAACGAGATGCAATCTTTTTACCAACATCTACGGTTTCTTCAGGTGAATTGGTGATTATTTTATTTAATTCCCTTTTATCAGGCATTGTAATAATAAATCTTTAAAATGCCGAACAGACAAAGGTCCGGGTCAAAATATTTAATTTCCTCAATTTGTGAAGACATAATCTTTCCCCAACCACCCGTGGCTACACATAAAAATTTTTTTCTGTATTCCTTCCTAATCATCCGAATGAGTCCACTAACCATTGCTACAGCTCCATTAAAAATTCCTGACTGTATACATTCTTCAGTACTTGTACCAATTATATGTGCAGGCTTTTTGAGCGAAACCTTTTTTAATAAAGAAGTTCGTTCCACCAGTGCATCCATTAATGTTCCAATACCGGGAAATATAATGCCGCCCAAATAATAGCCATCCTTAAGAATAATATCCAGAGTTGTTGCCGTCCCAAAATCAACAATAATCAAATTCCTCTTATATCGCGCCAAACCGCCAACCACACCGGCGATACGATCAGTTCCTAATGTCCCGGGTTTACGATATCCAAATTTCAAATGACAGTCCATGTTTGGGGAAATAATAAGAGGAGAAATATTGAACCTTTCTTTAAAAAACTTTGAAAACTTAGAAGTAAAACGGGGAACGACTGAAGCAATTGCTACACCATCCATTCTTTTGTTTTTTAATACGTTAAGTATCTTATCTTTAGAAAATTTCTCAGTTAATGGACAGATAGCCTTTTTAACCAACTTTTCACCATTGTACAGACCAAGATGAATATTTGTATTCCCAATATCAAGAACAACTACCATGACAGCCGTCTCACATCACCATAATAAAATTTCCTAATCATGCCAATCTGGTCTCTTAATAGAAGAGCCCAATCATCATCAATATCATGAACTATGCCTTTTATAACGCTTTTTGAAGTAATGATTTCAACAGATTTACCAATTCCGACAATGTAATTCAAGACTTCCTTAATTTTCAAACCTTGTTTTTGCAGTTCATTGTACAGGGGATTAAATCTACCAACAATCTGTTTGACAATCCCGTTGATATCCAAATCTTTACCTGATTCGATTTTAAGCGATGTAGCATTGTTTAACTTTTGAGGAAAATTCTCAATATTTACATTTAACCCGATACCACAGATTATCGCATTCTTATACTGTTCACAGATAATGCCGCAAACTTTTCGATTATTAAGCAAAACATCATTGGGCCAAAGGATTGAAAGTTTAGAGAAATCATAATCTTCCAGCACCTTAATGATTGCAAGTGATGCTAAAAGGGGTATTGAAGTTAACTTTGTTCGGGGGAATAATAACAATGACAAATATAATCCACCGGGCTGGGAAATCCATGTTCTTCCATGTCTACCTCTACCTCGCTTTTGACGCAAGGATGAAACCGCTATCTCTTCTTGTTTATGAATAAACCTTTTGGCTGTATCTTGTGTAGACGAAACTTCTTTAAATTTTATTATCCTTTTAATCATTAATTCCCATAATATACTCTTAATGCCGCTCCTTCAAATGCCACATGTCCCTCTTTTATCTTCATTGAATCAGTATCAAGCCAAGAACTACTGTTAATAGTAATAGCAAGTTGCAAATCATCATTCTCGTCAATAACGATTTGAGAAAAGGCATTAGCAATGAATTGGTATGATGTCTCGACAAGCATTACAGTTGAATCACTCACATAGCCGACAGAATCTACAGTCAACCTAATACTTTGGTATGAACCAGGAGTAATTTCTACGTAGTTATTGGTGATACTAACAAAGTCTGATGATTGAACACCAACTTCAACATGGTTTGCACTTTCCCATATTGTGTTATATGTATTATCCTCGGCTAATTCGATTTTAGTCACCCGCATCACTACATCACCCAATGGCGCTTCGGCTAATGATTCATCATACATACCGACCTCGACCATTGCCTGTCCTGCACAGCTGATTATGATTATTGGCAGAATTAAAGCAATAAATTTTTTCATAATATCCTCCTTATGACAGTCTATTCTAAATATTTAGTATGTCAAGATTTTCCCAAAGGAGTTCCAATGGTGAAAACGGAAATATTGATGTGAAATCCAGATATACCTTCATTTCAGATATTCAAACATATTTTCCGTTTTTCGCTCTTCTATTTATTTTTGGACGCCTCCTCAAATTTCTTGAGTTGTTTTTTATAAAATTCCTCACCTGGCGTTCGCTTCAACGCCTCTTTTTCCCAATAAACAGCCTTATCATAATCACCTGTTATATAATAGGCTTCTGCAAGCGTATCCATGATGTGTGGTTCATCCGGCGCAAGTTCATGTGCTCGTTTTGCAGCTTCAAGAGTTTGCTCTGGATACATTCTCCTCAAAGCAAACTCCCAGGCAAGGCTATTGTAGATTTCCGGATCGCTAAGGTCACTTTCAAGAGCAATTAAAAGTAATATGTGCGTTCTTTTAAGAAAAATATCTGCCTTATCTTTTTCTTCATCGGCAAGGCGCAGATATGCTGGAGCGAGAAAGATATACTGCCACATTGTATACAAACGTCTTAATTCTTTAACTGGCTCAGGGCTATCCATGACTTTTAAATCAACAAGTCTGTCATCTACTCCTTGATAGCCCCCTCTTTTTCTTACAACATACAACGCAGCAGATTGCTTCCCCCTTTTGTCACCACCAGCTTTTTCGCCTTTTTCAAGTGCTGCAAGCAGCCTCTCAGCAAGCGGTCCCTCTGTTCTTTGAAAAGCTGCGAGCATACTGTCGATCACCTCAGGGCCCGTTAGAATATTACCCTGGACAGCAACTGAGGGAGCAGTTTTATGACCTGCCCATACAAGGTTGTTTTTACCAGTATAAGCAGCTGCTTGACCATTTTTATCAACAATTCCAACCTGCCTTTGCTCAGGTATGGTATCTGCTTGAATAACTATGTTCAAAGCTTC
>JAGMEL010000293.1 GCA_023128195.1 Caldifarciminota bacterium
CTCTAAAAAATCAGCCAAGTGGATGAATTCAAAACCAACTGGTTCAGCGAATTCAACCATCACATCTAAATCACTATTTACGGTGTAATCACCCCTAACATAGGAGCCAAATAATCTTATACTGCTGATTTTAAACCGTCTTCTTAACTCTGATTTATGTTCAGTCAATATTTTTTTAATTTCTTCAAGGTTCTTCATAACACTTGATTATAATTGAAAATGACACTGTGTCAAGCAGCCTCTTTTATTATTAGATGATCATCTATCCCATTATCTTACAAACTTCGCCTGCCAGAAATTCACCTCCTTATAGAATCGCTGTAATCTGATTTGTATATCACTGTAATCGAACGCGCAGCGTATCTCCGTCTGTCCTCATAGCGACAGCGTACGGGGTTTCTTCTATATCGCAGATGATAATAGTGCTAGATAAAAAGCGATGATCGTGCTGCGTCAAGCGTATTTTAATTGCAAATTGCAGACTTGAGTTGGATAATTTTCATAGTTTCATTGCTTCGAGAATATAGTAATGCCAGGTGATTGCAATGCCTTGTTCTTCTGTATATTTCTCCACAAGCTCATTTATTTTTTCGCTGTTCTTTTTTCTATCAAAATCTTTGAGAAGTGGAACCATCTCAATAAGATCCATTATTTCTTCTTTATTCTTGTAATAATCTTTGCACTTATAATCCTCAATTTTTATATTACAAAATGCTAATTCATTAATTTTTTCAGTCACTTCTTTTTTCCAATTAACTGGATCTTCAGGAAAAAAGAAACTTTCTTCTTCACATCGATCAGGAAAAAACTCTATTATTTCCCGGTCAGAATCAGGTCCTAAGCCATATTCAATAAAATACCCACATTTTTTAAGTATTCTGTAAACATCAGCCAGTGAATAATCTGCAAGTCTATTGATTACAATGTCAAATTCAGAACTCTGAAAAGGCAATTCTAGTCCATCACCTTGAACCAGTTCAATATTTGTTAATCCCTGTGTATTATTTCTCGCCAAATTTATCATTGCTTCAGAAATGTCGAGCCCTGTATACAATGCATTCTCATATCTTCTTGCTAATTTTTCGATAATATGTGCTGTTCCGCAGCCAAGATCCACAAGTTTTGATTTTGGTTTTAGCTTGGCGAGTATTTTTTGAATATAGACATTGGGTTTATCGTCCCCTTGTTTAATCGATTTGTCTCTTAAAAATGCTTGTTTTTCAGTATCACCTTTTGGAACAATCATTCTAAAGTATTATAAGAACGTATTTCTCATTGTCAATATGTATAATGCCAGTTCGATGGTTGTACAATTGTGCAATTAGTCTTTATACTTTTTTCTTAGTCTAATTAATGCGGCTTCGAGTCTTATAAACTTCTCTGTTTTACGGTTGAATTTATTGAGGTCGATTTTGTATTTTCTGGCAAGTTTTTTTACAATGGGCAATGGTTCTGGATCTACCTTTTTCCAGACAGTACGAAGTTCTCTTAAAAAAATATTTGCGGTCACTGGACCAATGCCCTTAAATGATTGTAGAGTTGATTCTAATTCTTTTTTATCCTTTGCAATTTTATGAATCTTTGTTAATGGATTTTCACCGTATTTATCCAAAAGGTCTTTGCTTATCTCAAGCAATTTTGTTGCAGTACTGAAATCGTATCTGACATATCCACCTGCATCGAGCACTTGAACAAGCTTGTCCCATCCAGCCTTAAGGATCTCGCTTGGGCATAGAATACCTGCCTTCTCAAATTCTCGATATGTTTTTATTGCAATATTCTCACTGATTCTTTTTCCAAAAAGGATGGATGCCAAAAACCATTTGAATATCTCTTTTTCATTTTTGGTTTTGACATTTATACCAAGCTCTGTGGAATAGAGATAACCAAATTGAGCAATCAATCTTTTTATATTCATCTTTTTCCTCACATCAATATTTTATGTTGGGGTTTATTACAATTTTGTATTATATTTGCCTCTTTAAGTAACCCGATTTCGGTAAACTCCCAGATTTTTAAGCGCATTTCAGTACATCCCTGTGTTTTTGCCTGAGTATGAATACCTGGAATTCCAGGTACGATAGCTACATATAGCTTGTTTTTTGGGTCTTTTTCAATATAAGCTATTATTTTTTGCATATTTAATTGTAATGCTTTTTTGTATTATGTAAATATCGAACACCGAAGGTGTAGTTTCTAATTTATAGATCTGACCCCAAATCCCCCTATTTTATTTTTATCACTTTCTTTGTGATCTGACCATCAATTTCAACAAAGTAGATACCTGATTTTATCTTGTCAGGCATCACAACTCTGCCGGTGATGTCAAAGACCTTAAAGGTTTTATCTATTGGCAATCGCAGAGGACCACTAAAGATGGTTGAACCCATGCTGTTGTTCTTTATGGGAATTACTTTGTGTTCTTCAATGCCGGTCGTTGCAGAATATTTTATCGTCGCGTAGTCATAGTCTGTGCCTGAACCAGCACTCTGTCCCGTAACATAGACATTGCCTGCATTGTCAACCGCGATTGCATAGGCTGCATCAAAAGCATTGGCAGGTCCATCATACCTTGCTACCCATTCTTGTGCAGCGCTGATTACTGGCAAAATCAATATCCCAATTATACACAACCATTGAATGAATCTATACATGTCTCTCTTTTCGGTTACCCCATTTGGTATTGAAATTTGACAGCAGCCACTCTTCATTTTATTGTCATCATCATTTTTTGTTGCAATGAATGCCGGGCATTCACTGTAGACTGATCCACAAAATGTAATTATTGTATCCATAATTTATCACCTCTCTTGCTTTTTATAATTTGAAAGATTGCTTAACATAATATTCAACCTTCTTGTTCTTAATATCTTCTTTTTGAAAAATCTTGAGGTGTCGTTTATATTTCCCGCCACCTTCCAGGAAATTATCAGGGTCTTGCATATTCGCACCTCTGTCAAACTCAATAGATATATGATTTTTTCGGACAAAGATTCCACAAAATAGTCTGTCACTTACAAAAACCAGACCACCATATTTTATTTCTTGTTTTACATTCGGGCATATTTTCGAGACCAATTTTTTTAACGAGACTACAATTTCCTTTTTATCTTCATCAATAAACTGAATATCTTGTATAAAGTTATTGATTTTAGAATTTGCTTTCATATTTTCTATTATAAGTATTAAGTTTTCATTGTCAATATTATAACTGTTCAATTTTCGGTGGAAACTTGTAGTTCTATTATTTATGGCGCATATCTGTCTTAAATTTCAAGACATTTTGCACGATGAATCGTGCGACTACATTAGTTCATCAAGTTTTGAACAGTTACTCAATATTTACAACATCATATCGATATATGCGCAATTGTGCATATGTCAATATGATTTAAGTGGGTTTTAGGGGTAAAATGAATTTAAGGAGTTTTTTATCTCCACATTGCAATTTCTGATGTGTTGATAAGTTCTCTTGTTTGTATTTTGGTTTTTCAAGCCAGTAGGATATACGCCAGGGTCTGTTGCGCGTTGAAGTACCTTTGATATTATATGTTCCAATGACCCTAATTATTCTGGGCAAATCATACATGCGGTCTATAATACAGTTATAAGTTTTCAATTCTTTTTTAAAGTTGTTTCTTATATAATGCTCAAAAGCTTCAATTTTCCGTGTTATTTCAAAACGATTTTCATTTCTTATTTCATAAAAAGGAACAATAAAATATAAACAACAACCATTGCCAGTAACTGCAATATAAGGTTCATTATATGTATTTTTTATAAACCATTTTTTGATAATTTTGCTCATTTCAATTGCAGAATCGAGTTCTTTTTTTGTTGATGATGTTTCAGTCTCTCTTATTGGATCAATATCCAGGACAACTGATTGAAGACCAATTATATCCTCTGTTCTTGCACATGATTTTAATCCCTCTCCCCTATCTCTTAATCCCACATAAATATTTCTTTTCCCATTCCATTGTTTACAAACTGCAACAAATTTATCTTCATCTTTTACAATTCTAAATGCAGGATACATACCTTTTCTCAAAAGTCTCAGTTCTGTCAGATATTTATGGTTTAGAAAGCGGAAATGCAATCTTATATCCTTTTCATTAATGGGAATTTTTTTGCTTCTCATACTATAAATTATAATGTTATTTATGGATCAGTCAATATCGTATAGGATATTACTTTATCTATTGATTTTTGTAAAGATTTGAATATATTTATGTACAATAGATGGCTTGAGATGGCTCAAGATGGCTCAGAAAAGGCAATAAAGGGGAAATAACCTCTTCACCTTTTTATAACATATTTAAGGAGGTAGCATGGAAAAAATGATTGCATATTGCGGTCTTGAATGTACGGTCTGTCCAGCATTCATTGCAAGGAAAGAAAATAATGATGAATTAAGAAAAAAGACGGCTGAAGAGTGGTCAAAGCAATTCAACGCGGAGATGAAACCAGAGGATATAAATTGCGATGGCTGTTTATCCACAGGCGTACTCGTTGGTTATTGTAATATATGTGAAATAAGAAAATGTGGTATTGAAAAGAAAGTAGAAAATTGTGCTTATTGCGATGATTATATTTGCGAAAAACTTGAAAAATGGTTTAAGAACGTACCTGATGCAAAAAATAGACTGGAGGAAATAAGAAAGAATAAATAGATTATTTCACAACTGCTACTTTTATCGTTTCTGTTTCATAAGAAGTTGAAAGACTCAAGAAGTATACTCCGGAGCTAACCGGTGTCCAATGAATATAATATTGACCCTTGCCAAGCTTTTCTTTTTTGAACACATGTACAAGCCTGCCTGATGAATCATGCAATCTCAAATCCACAGGTACCATTTCATTTTCAAAAAGAGGTGATATCCCATATTCTATTCTTGTAGAATTTCTGATAATACTGGGATTTGCTCTTAGCCATATTTGCTTTGCCACCATCTCGTATTTATCAATCTCTTTTACCCCAACAAGTGAGCATACCCGCGCATAGCGAACTGTATTCAAATTACCACTTCCATTTGTACCTCCCATGACATATATGAATTCATCATATACACAAGACGCATGACCTGAACGAGTTTCAGGCAAGTTAGGAGATGATAACCAGGGATCTAATTGGCCAGTCCCCTGTATTTCTGCATACCATACTGTACTAAAATAATGGAGTAGATCCTGTCCTCCTGTGATCAATAAATGTCCATTTTGTGCACAACAACCGTGACCGCCTTGTGCAGAAGACAGCTGAGTAGTTGATGTCCAATCACCTATTAGGCCAGTTGAATCTATTTGCGCAAACCATACATCATTGTGGTATGTAGGTACACCTGCCATATGAAATCCACCTGTAATATATAGATAACCATTGTGGACACAAGAGCCATGACATCTGCGCACAGCAGGCATATTGGTAGTTGAATCCCATGCACCGAGTGTGCCGTCCTGATTTATTTGAACATACCAGACTGTTGTGTAATCACTACTACCATTATACCCACCAACTATATACAGATATCCATTATATACTGCTGAGCTTATACAACTGCGTGGCGCAGGCATATTAGTAGTTGATGACCATGTGCCGATTGAACCATCCGGTTCTATTTGTGCAGACCATACTGTGCTGTGATAACTACCATTACCCCATCCACCAAAAACAAAAAGATAGTCATTGTATGCACAAGAACCATGATACATACGTCCGCTGGGCAGATTAGTGGTTGCTAACCAAGGATCCAATGAGCCGTCATTTTGTATTCTTGTATACCACACATTATTTTGTCCAGCAGCAGATTGCTCTCCACCAATCGCATATACATATCCATTGTATGCACAACAGTCAAGGTACCAACGTGGTGCTGGTAAAGTTGCAGTTTCATACCATTGTGCATTTGCTAATGATATCAAACCTGTACTGAAAAAAGCAAAAACGAACCACTCAATATTTTTTTTCATTTGTTCCTATTTTATATTTTATCAAATTCCTTTTTTAAAAGACCATAGGATATGATGTCATAATATTTACCATCAGCATAGTGTGCCTCACGTAATACACCTTCTTTTTTAAAACCAATTTTCTCAAAAAACTTAAGGGCTCGTTTGTTTGTTGCATAAGTTTCAAGTGTAATACGGTGAATATTTTGTTCATAAAACAACCATTTTAAAACTGACTTCAGTGCCTCACTTGCATAATTTTTGCCCCATGCTTTTTTATCACCGATTATCATACGCAACCAGACATTTTTACTGATTGAGTCGATGTAATTAAATCTAATAAACCCGATCGCCTTATTATCTCTTTTTTTAACAATTATTAGATATGCCTCGTCTTTTGAATTGCACGCAGATTTTATATCTTGTTCCTCTTTTTCGCGTGTAACTGGCAATCCGCCACCACTTCCTAATCTCCTTAATTCAGGGTCATTATGCCACTCTTGGATTAAAGGTGCATCATTAATTTCTACTGGCCGGAGATAGCAATTTTTACTAATAAGATATGGATTATTCATTTTTTTATTAAGTTTTTTCTTCATGGTTTCTCCTTTTATACTTAATTAAAATGCAAATGAATGAACATCATTAATACAAAAAAGCCGGATTCCTAAAAAAAGTCCAATTTTCTATCGCATATCTATTTTATTTTATCTAAATTCTAAGACAAATCAAGAAACAAGTAATTAGAAAAGCTTCATTACAGATTTTCTTTTTTTGATAGAAAATATATTCCTTTGATGAGGAATAGGATGCCGATAAATTGCACGAGGGTTATATATTCTCCTAAAATCAAGTATCCCAATATTGCTGCAAAGAATGGTGTTGAAAGTTCAAGTGCAGAAACCTGTGCTGCTTTAATAAGTCTTATCCCTTCATAGTACAAAATAGTACCTATTCCTATTACAATTCCTATGAGCACTTGATATATACTGGTAATCTCAATGCCTTTGAATGCAATCATGTATATGATAAAGATAATTCCAGCAAACAAAAATCTATAAAAAGCAATGAGTCCAGCGTGTAATTCTTTTAAATACTTTCGTGCAACTATTGCAGTTGTTGCCCAGGCAATCGTAGCAAATAATACATATAAATCACCAATAGTGCCGAATTTTAGCATTAGAAGATTTTCCAGAGTTTTTGTGGTGACTAATAAACCAGCAAGGATCATAAATAATATACCATAATAATCAAATTTTGTTATTTTATCTTGTTTAAGTACAAAAAATCCAATCAAAATTATAAAAATCGGCTGCATGTGTCCGATCAAAACAGCGTTAATAACAGAAACCTTTGTTAAAGCATAAATGTACATTAAATCAGCAAACAAGGTAGCAACCAAAGAAACATAGATTAATTTGGGCAGATATTCTCTATTTACGATAAATTTTTTCTTGTTAGTAAAAAATACATAAATTGAAATTATTGCAAGACAAAAAATTGTTCGTGTAGCAAAGGTGTTGAGAAAATCTGTAGTCTGGTATGATAATTTTGCAAAAATTGGTTCTATTGCCCACATTATACTTGCGCCCAATATAGATAATACACCGAGTGTTTTTCTATTCGTTATGCTTAGCTGCATTATTTATTGTATTCACATGTTTAGACAAATCAAGAAACATATCATGCCATTGTATGAATTCAGTTTCGATTTATCAGAAAATAATAATAGTATTGTATTGAATCTTAATAGCAATTTAGAACAGGGTAGATTAACAGTATGATTTGGTGGTGGTGGATATAAGGGCGAGGTATTATTTAGGGCTACGGGGTGAAAGTAATTGAAAATTGATGAGCCATTGAAAATTCTGTATGAACAAAAGAATAACCAATTTCATAATTTTGTATTTCAATAAGTAAACCGCTTGTAAAATCAAAATCAGAAAGACTCAGACCAGGGTTTGCTGTTCCTATGAGATTTTGCGGTTTCAAATATTTTGTTCCAAAAAGAAGTCTTATATTTTGATATTTATATAATAATCCAATATTTATTTCTAAATCAGGTATTTTTGATTCGATGAAAATATCAATATTCTCAGGTAAAGTAAATTTTAAACTGAGTGCAGTTGTAATTGGAATCCTGGTGTTTTGTGTGAATTCTTTACCCAAATTATCAATCTTTACACCTATGGATATTTTACTAAAATCAATATAAGAACTAATACCACCGCAAAGACCATAAAGAGCATAATCATCTATTTTTTCGCCAAATGCTTTTATAGATAGACCAAACAAACCCAATTTTCTTGCGAGAATCAGACACATATTATACGGATTAAACTCATTTGTAGCTACGCCATACTCATTATATCCCTGAATTTTACCATAATTTAAATAACTTATGCCAAGAGCATAATTTTTAAAACATGCGCCCATTGAAAAAATATTAGTGGAATATAACCATCTGGATAAAGTGCAGTTAACTTTTGTATTTTGAACAAAGGCAGGATTATGAAAGGCAGATAATCCTTCATCAATCATTATTGAAACACCACCTAATCCCTGAGACATGACGCCAGGGGATAATCGTAAGAAGTAGGAGGAATTCATTGAGACAAGAAGTAAAACAAATGCTGTCATAGCAAGCATCCAGCAGTACTTTTAAAAAATCCTAAATTCGAAATCCTAAATACTAAACAATATCTAATTTCAAAATTCGAATATCTAAAACACCCCCACCCTGAAATAAATTCAGGCCAGGCTCTTAATCCTCCCCCTCTACCAGTGTGTATCATTGCACTACTGCCAGTTTTGAATAGTAATTATGATCATTGTATGTTCCTTCAATCTCGACATGGACAAAGTAGATACCGACTGGTAATTTTCCTCTTCTCAATGTGAAATCAGTTGGACTTTGAGTCTCAGCAACATATACGCGTTGGCCAAGAATATTTGTTATGGTAACATTTGCCTTTTGAAAATCATCATGCCAGGGAAACCGAATCTGAGCTTCTGTTTTCATTGGATTTGGCCAGATTTTTACTACTTCTTTAGGTATATCCTGTTCAATGCCATCTGTAATAGTCACTATGACTGGTAAGTGATCTGAAGCATAGTATAGGGCATCTGCTATATCATCAGGTACAGATTGGTTAACCCCATAATTTACAGCTATATTGAAATGATTTTCATCATTGCCACAAATTGTATAGGAATCTGATATAATGTATAAACCTGCACTATCTAAAAAACTTTGTGAACATAAGATCATATCGAATCGGTCATCAAGACCTCCACCAGCACCACTGTCCTGAAGTTGTTCTGTTCTTGAGGATTGAGTATGT
>JAGMEL010000294.1 GCA_023128195.1 Caldifarciminota bacterium
CTGGATCTAAAGAATCGACGTGATTTCTTAATATCGTGGCTTCTTGCTGGCGTATCGTTTCATTATTTGATCCTTGTGCTGACTTGAAGTGGACTGAAAAGATATAAAATTCTCTTTGTGAATCAATAATTTTTAATCTGTATTCAGCAATGTCTCTGATTGGCGTTGGTAAGTATTGGCTGGATAAATATTCTACCTTATTACTGCGATAAAACAGGGCATTATCTGTGTCTGGACCATCATTAAAAGGCACGACCTCAAATAGGTTTTCCTGGTAGTTCATAACAGAATCGATGAATAAATCTATTCCTTCCTGACTCTGCATTTCCTGAACCACTAAAATATCAGGGTATTCGAAATCAATAATCTTACGAAAATCATCGATCCTTTGCATACCGATTGCATCAGGAAAATTGAGGATGTTGTAGGTAACAATCTTGATTGTTTCGGCATTAGATGAAGCAATAAAAATGAAAAAAAATAAATGTAACAAGATATGCGCATATTTTTTTCCACCTAAGACTATGTTCAAATTGGGATTATTATGCTTTTTGAATGTATTTATATATAGATCACTAAACTTGATAGGAAAACTATGGTATAAATACAGTAGCGGCAATAACAGTTGTCCACAGACCGTACTTATCGCCTATTGCAGTTTGGGTCGTATTCGTTGTCCTGACAATTTTAGTTGAGATCTTCCATAACTCTTTTCTTTCATCATAGCTCGTATCTGGATCAAAAGATACACCTAGCGTTGTTGCTAACATCTGGGCTGCTAAATCCTCTGCTTTATCACCCGTTTTGATTTCAGTTTCGCCGTATGAGTGATATTCTGATAGATAACCATATTGATTTCGGTCCTTTGGTATTGCAACACCTATTGCTGCGGCAATCAGACGGTGGGGTTCATTGGTGCTACATTCTGCCATTACTGCATAAACTATTTCTCCTGGTGATAGATAATGGAGTCCTTTTGATTTTGAAAGAACCTGTGCTCCTGGAGGTAGAATACTTGAACATCGCACAATATTAAATGAAGCTATGCCAGCATTCCTAAGAGCTGCCTCAAAACTCACTAATTTTTCTTTATGTTTGCCAACACCTTTTGTTAAAAATATTTTCTTTGGTACTTGCATCTTTATCCTCTATGGAGCAGACCAGAGTCGAACTGGCGGCCTTCTCGCTGCGAACGAGACGCTCTCCCAACTGAGCTACTGCCCCGTATTCCACAGATTATAGCAAAAAAGATTGTAGAGTCAATAAACATCTTAACCACCTCCTGCCTCTTTTTTAATAATCGATAGTATCTTTTCAATAGTCTGTTCAAGCTCGCGGTTGTCAATGATGTATTTATAGTCATCTTTATGTTTGAATTCCTCGCGTGCATTTGTAAGACGCTTTCTGATTATTGCATCCTCATCCGTGTTACGTTTTAAGAGCCTTTTTTCCAATTCACGAATATCCGGTGGTATTATAAACAAAAATAATCCATCCGGGTATAGTTTCATCAAACGTTTTGCACCTTTCACATCCACATCCATTAGGATATGATGCCCTTGTGCTAAATTCTCCTCCAGAAAACGTTTCGGGGTTCCATAGAAATTACCATGAACCTCTGCGTATTCGACGAACAGCCCTTTAGCTACCCACTTTTTAAATTCTTTTTCAGCAAGGAATATATACTCTCTGTCATTCTTCTCCCCTTTTCTTTTGGGTCTCGAGGTCGCTGAAATAGAATAGTGGATGTCTGGACGATTTTCAAGTATTTTTTTACAAATTGTTGTTTTGCCGACGCCTGACGGCCCTAATATAACAATGAGCTTACCCCTATTCAATATTCTGTACCTGTTCCCTTATTTTTTCGACTTCTTCTTTCATTTGAATAACAGCCTTGCTTATCTCAAAGAAATTAGCTTTAACACTAAGTGTATTTGCTTCACGCTGCATTTCCTGGAGTAGAAAATTAAGCTTTCTTCCTGGATGGTCATCATTATCCAGCGATTCCTTAAAAAGTGAAAGGTGACTATCGAGCCTCTTACATTCTTCGGTTATATCTGAACGGTCAACAGTATACAGTAATTCCCGATATAATTTTTCTTCATCCAATTCTTTTTTATAATTTTTCATTAAATCAAAGAGGTGATCTTTATAACCCTCATTCCTTTTTGGAATTAATTTCTCAACGCGATGAATATTTTTTTCTATTACAGCTATAGACTTTTTAATTTCTTTGGCGATATTTTCACCTTCCCTTTTTTTCATTTCCAAAAAAGAATCTATAGCATTTCCTAAAATCGGTTTAAAATTCTTGTAAACATGCGTAGAATCTGATTGATGCTGACAGAATTTTATCAATCCTGGGATAGGAAGTAAAGTGTTTATATCGATGGTTCCTCTTATTTTATATTCATCTTTCAATTCATCAACAAGTTTCAAATAGGCTCGTAGTAAAGGTTTATCAACTTCGACTTTGCTCGGTAAAATCTCACGATCCTGTTGGATAATAACGACAATGTGACCTCTTGAAACCTTCTTTTGAACACATCTTCGAATTTCGTCCTCAAATGGTAAAAATCCATTGGGACATTTTACAGAAATTTCCAGAAAGCGATGATTATAAGATTTTATTTCAACATCAAAATTAATAGGTGGATCTTTTATCGCACCACTTGCACGACCCATTCCAGTCATACTGTAGGGCATCTATTCCTCCATGATTATTGTTACCGGACCTCTATTTTCTAATGAAACGAGCATTCGTTCACCAAAGATTCCGCCTTTTGTTGGGATACCTAAGCCATTGAGTGTTGAAATGAAATATTCGTATAGCTTCTTTGCATTTACTGGTTCTTCTGCATCAGTAAAAGAAGGCCTTCTTCCATGCGAAGTATCAGCCAATAAAGTAAATTGAGAAACTACAAGTGCGTTACCCTGTACATCCTTAATAGAAAAATTAAATTGTCCATTGCTATCTTCAAATATACGCAAATTAGCACACTTTTCAGCCAACTCTTTTGCATGGTTTTCTTTATCGCCCTTTTTAATTCCGATCAGAATCATTAATCCATTTCCAATTTCTGATACTAACTTATCTTTCACAGTAACATGTGCTTTTGAAACTCTTTGAATAACAGCTTTCATAATGTTAGTGCGAGATAAATCTCGCTTCTCCTTTTATTAGTAAAGATATCATTGCTTTAGTGTATTTAATATCGTCGTGGCAAAATCCTTGGATGCTTTGGGATTTGAACCAGTAATAATATTGCCGCTTATTTCCACATCAGAGCCTGTATAACTTGCACCGTATTTTTCAATGTCGTTCTTAGATGTTGGATAAACAGTCGCTTTAATATTCTTTAATATTCCGGCACGGGCAAGGACAACTGGCGCAATACAGATTGCAGCAATAGTTTTTTTTGTATCGTTAAAATTTTGTACTATTTTATGGAGTGTTGTATTATCCCAAAGAACCTGACAACCAGTGCCGCCAATAATAATGAGTGCATCAAAACTGTCTGGTCTCACTTGGTCAATCAAAATATCTGGTTTGACTGTCATCCCGAGCATTCCCTTAACAGGTACAGTATCTATTGAGGCAACAATTACTTTTATCCCTGAATTAGTAAATAGATCATAGGGTTCTTTAAACTCTTCATCACGAAAATCTTTTGGAGCGATCACCATTAAAACTGACTTGGCAATCTGTATTGGCTTTTCTGGGGAAACTACTTGTGTTTGTTCTTCTCCCCCACCACAATATAATACCAAAAGAATTGCCAGAGTAAAAATTTTCTTCATGATTCCTCCTTAAACAGATAGTAAATGGGTTAGGGTTTGGAAGCGAGAAAATAAATTTCCAGCATCTATACCCAAACCAATCATCTATCTTTTAAAGCGGGAGACGGGACTCGAACCCGCAACCAACGGCTTGGAAGGCCGTGACTCTACCATTGAGCTACCCCCGCGCACATGAGTATTATATTAAACTATTTTGAAAAGTCAATAACACATAGAGTGTATGAGAAGGCAAAAAGATGGCTAAAAAATAAGATTAATGACTTTTTTAAAACCAGATTTACGTAATAACTCACTTTGGGCTCCTGGCGAATTATCCGTTATCATTTTTATTGACATACAAAATAAATTGGATAAACTGTCCCAAGGAGGTAAATTATGCCATTACTACTTATTTTATCGCTTATTGCTCAGACCGGGAGTCAGATTCATGGAGCCGTACCAAATATCACTATTGATAAACCTGCACTGTCAGTTACTGGACAAGGTAGGGCATCAATTTCAGTCAAGGCATCAGAATATAAGATTATTTTGTATGCAGACTCCTATGCTGAAGATAAGCAAGAATCAAAAGCAGCTGCTGAATCAATGAGGAAAGCAATAATAAAAGCAACAAAAGAACTCGGTGGTAAGGAAAAAGATGTAATTCTTACTAATCTGAATACACTTGAGCCAATTGAAGAAGACCTGTATTTTCGTGTTGAACAGGACATTCAAATCTGGTTAAAAAATGTGGAAGACATCAATAAAACAAAAGAGAAATATCTATTAATAGACGGTGTCCAGATCGGTTCAGTTATTCCGGTTATTGGCGAAACGAGTGATTATGTGCCAGCAATTGTAAAGGCGAGAAAAGATGCAATTAAAAATGCGAAATTGGAGGCAAAGGCATTGGCTTCAGAAATGGATGTTTTGCTTGGAGAACCAATCTATATTACTGAAGATATTATATATCCTACTTATACTGGTTATGAAGCATCAAATGAATCGGAAATCACAGTATCAGTGACAATATTTTATGGGATGATTTACAAGAAATAGAATTATTGATAACAAAATTCAGAAACGAGAAATCCATAAATGAATGAGAATGCCCTGGAGATAAACGGCCTCTATAAATCATATTGTTCTTTATTTAAAAAAGAAACAAATGCAGTAATAGATTTTTCATTACAAATAAAAAAAGGCGAAATTTTTGCCCTTTTAGGTCCGAACGGCGCAGGTAAAACTACAGTAATTTTGACAATTTTAGGTTTGTTACATAAAAATCAAGGGGACGTTAAGATTTTTGGACAAGATTGTGAGAAAATAGATGTAAAAAAAAGAATAAGTTATTTGCCCGAGAATCCCTCATTCAACTTCCCTCGATACTTAACAGCATATGAATATCTTGATTTACATGGTTCATTAAAAGGACTTTCTGAAACAGAAAAGGTACAGCAAATTAATCCCCTTCTTAATCGCCTTGAACTTATAGAGCAAAAAGATAAACGGATTTCAAAATTTTCAAAGGGCATGTTACAAAGGCTTAATATTACCCAGGCATTTTTGGGTGATCCTGATTTACTTTTTCTTGATGAACCTATTCTCGGTCTTGACCCAATGGGTATTGCAGAAGTCAGAAAATTGATTCTAATGTTTAAGGAAAAAAATAAGACGATTTTTATAAATTCTCATCTACTATCAGAAGTCGAAAAGACATGTGACCATGCCGGAATAATGATTAATGGTAAACTCAAAAAAATATTAAGCATGGAAGAACTTTCAGATACATTATACGGTGTAACGATCAAAATTTCGAATATTG
>JAGMEL010000295.1 GCA_023128195.1 Caldifarciminota bacterium
AAAACTAAAAGAGAAAAAGCCGAAGGAAGAAATTAAGAAAAAGAAAAAACCTGGTAAAAAAGAAAAAAAGATATCAAGAAAAAAGAAAGCAAAGAAGGAAAAGAAAGATAAAAAAGCGAGTAAACAAATAAAAGGAAAGAAAAAGACGAAATCGAAGAAAAAACGTAAATAGTTAATATCCACAACAGAAGACACAGAATTATACCAGCCTATTAGGTAAAAAACTAGTATTTACTATTGACATTTTACCAATTTTTTATTATATTTATAATAGAAGATGAATTATTATATATGGTTGTCTTGCACTATACCGGGTATGGCACAAAAACCAAATCCTTATTCGCTAGTTTTAAAGCAACCTGGAGATAGCAGATGAGTGAAACTATTAAAAAAGATCTACATACAATACTTCTTATCAATGACAACTCGGGTGACAGCGCCTTAATTATACGTGAGCTCAGTAATGAATTTTCTGATCTACAAATGAACCATGTCCGTGACCAAAAAAGTTTTACTGATGCATTAAATGAAGGCAGTTTCGATCTTGTGATCACTGATTACAAACTTTGCTGGACCAATGGGTTGGATATTCTAAAAAAGATAAAAGCACAGTGGCCAGACTGCCCAGTGATAATGTCTACTGACACTGATGATGAAGAAATTGCAATTGAGGCGATTAAATCGGGTTTGGATGATTATATACTCAAATCACCCAAACATTTTATGCGTATTCCTATTGTTGTAAGATTAGTTGTGGAACGGACACAACAGCGTCAGGAATTAAAAAAAACAGAAACCCGTTATCGTACTCTATTTGAGGATGTACCGGTCGGCTTGTATAGAAGTATGCCGGATGGAAAAATAACGGATGTCAACCCGACCTTAGTTCAGATGCTTGGCTATCCAAATCGGCAATTACTGTTAGAAAAAAATGCAGCTGATATCTATGTTAATTCTGAGGATCGCAAACAAATTCAAAAAATTTTACAACGTGATGGTGTTGTACATAATTTTGAAAAACAGATGCGAAGGTACGACGGTACGTTTATCTGGGCAAAAGATACTGCCCGGGCAGTTACAGATGCTAAAGGTCAAGTAATTTGCTACGAAGGTAGTTTAGAAGATATCACGGCTCGAAAACGGGCTGAAGTGGCGCTGCAAGAATCAGAGAACCGTTATCGCCGCCTTATTGAATTCAGTGATGAATTGATATTCAGCATAGACCGGAATGGCATCTTCAAAACAGCCGGGGGCACACGCCTGCGCGAATTTGGTCTCAAACCAGAGGACATTGTAGGACACTCTATAGAAACCTTTTTCTTTAAGGAACAAACCAGCCAATACCATGAACGACACCGAAAGGTTTTTGAGAGTGGTAAAGCAACTACTTATGAACACACCTACGAGTTCGCCGGTGTGATAAGAAATGATATGACTATACTTTATCCAATCAAAGATGAGCATGGAAAAGTTGAACTGATAGGTGTTATCTGTCGCGATATCAGCGAGCGTAAGCAGGTAGAAGAGAAACTAAAACAGAGTTTCGAGAAGTTACAAAATACCATTAAAAGTACAATATCTGCTATTGCAAGAATTGTCGAAATGAGGGATCCCTATACTGCTGGTCATCAACAAAGAGTTACAGTGCTTGCCATAGCAATAGCCAGGGAGATGAATCTCCCTGAGGAACAAATCAGGGGACTCCATATAGCAGCATTAATCCATGATATAGGTAAAATCTATGTCCCTGCTGAGATTCTCAGCCGACCGAGTAACTTAAACGAATCTGAACTTGCTTTAATCAAAACCCACTCTAAAATTGGATACGATATATTAAAAACAATCGAATTTCCCTGGCCAATTGCCAAAATTGTTTACCAACACCATGAACGGTTGGATGGCTCTGGATATCCAGAGGGCATTAAGAACGGAGATATTCTCCTTGAGGCAAGGATTCTGGCAGTGGCTGACATGGTAGAAGCAATGTCTTCGCACCGCCCTTACCGACCAGCCCGTGGTCTGAAATCAACATTAGAAGAGACAAAAAAGAATAAGGGTATTCTGTATGACCCTGATGTAGTGGATGTTTGCTTAGAACTCTTTAATAAAAAGAATTTTAAATTTCAACAAGCTAAATTAGTTCCGCTATTTAATTTTTAAACTAATTCTTTTCTTTCATCATCTTTTTTGAATTGTCTCTGTATCTTGACATTCTACCGATTTTTTATATAATTTTTAAGTGAAATCAATTGAAATAATATATTCTGTCGAAGTACTAAAGGTATAAATTGAATAGTAGTATTAAAAAAGAAAGGAGTTTATATGTTTGATTTATTAAAATCAATGCTTTCGAAAACTGATTCAAAATACGCAGATCTTCGATACGAAATCAAGAAAGAGATAAAAATCATTTTTAATGGAAAAGAATTAACACAGATTGGCTCCAATTTAACTGACGGTTATGTCTTAAGAATTTTAAAAAATGGTGGGTTGTCTTCTGTAGCATTCACAAAAGGAATTGATGCGGAGAAGGCAATACGAACTGCTGAGATGAACGCCGTTCTCGTTTCAGAAAATATAGAAGAACCAATACAATTTGCAAAGGCTGATGTTGTAAAAGATACCTTTTCACCAAAGCTTGAGGAGGATCCTCGGCGAATTTCGATTGATGAAAAACTTGAACTAACCAGAAAATACAACAATCTACCATTAAAATACGAAAAGATTGCCACAACAAACATAGGGTATATGGAAGTCATACGCGAAAAGTATTTTGTTAATACCGAAGGGAGTGAAATCAGAGAAGATCTGATCACAACAAGAATCAATGGATTGATCACGAGCAGGGACGGAAATCTTATTCAGAACGTAAGGGCGGGCACTGGAGGAAGCAATGGTTTTGCAATCTTAAGGAATGCACAGGAAGAATTTGAGAAAAAGACATCCATCGCGCTTCAATTATTAAAAGCAAAACCTGTTGAGGCAGGTGTCCATAATGTAATCCTCAATCCCAGTCTTGCCGGCGTTTTTACTCACGAAGCATTTGGCCACTTTTCTGAAGCAGATCTTATCGAAGATAATCCTACCATGCGAAAAAAAATGAAAATCAATGCAAAATTAGGAAGTGATATTCTAAGTATTATTGATGACCCAACAATGCCCAACCAGTTAGGATTTTACAAGTATGACGATGAAGGCGTAATGGCAAGACCCACCCAGCTTCTGAAAAACGGGGTTCTGGTCGGACGACTACATTCAAGAAGAAGTGCAGCTGCCTTTAGAGAACAACTCAGCGGCCATTGTATTGCGCAAGATTACCGATATGCACCAATTATACGAATGGGGAATATTTATATTGAACCTGACACAAATACTTTTGATGACCTCTTGGCTACGATGGGAAATGGGCTATATATCTTAGATGCCAAGGGAGGTCAAACAAGCGGCGAAAACTTCACCTTTGGAGCACAATATGGATACATTGTGAAGAACAGTAAATTAGATGAAATGGTCCGTGACATTAATATGTCCGGCAACTTATACAAAACACTGCAAAATATTGCAGTAATAGGAAGTGATTTGGTACTGAGCAAGATTGGCGGTTGCGGTAAAGGACAGCTTAATATTCGTTCGTGTCATGGAGCACCACATGTATTTATTAAAAATGTGATCATAGGAGGAGTATAAAATGGAAAAATTGCTGGCAATTGCCAAGGCGAACAGTGACAAAGTAGAAATATTTTCTTTGGAACAAACAATCAATTTAGTAAAATTTGAAAATTCAAAGCTTAAGAATATAGAGTGTAAGGTTCAATCTGGAATCAGTCTTAGATTAATAAAGGATGGTAAGCTCGGATTTTCATATACAAAAAATTTGATAAACCGCGAAGAACTTTTACAAAATGCGTTAGATTCTCTTAAAGGAGGTGTTGAGGCAACATTCGATTTTCCGCATACAAAAGATTTACCCAGGCTTAGTACATATGACCCTTCAATTGAGAACATCTCAAACAAAAATTTTGTAGATGAGTGTAATCGGGTATGTAAAAAACTATCATCAAAAACAAAAGGACAGATCAATGTATCGGCGGGAAGCGCAATAGATAAGTTACGAATAATAAACAGTTCTGGTACTGATGTATTGTTAAGTACCTCTAATTATTTTTTTCATAATACAATACTATATCCAAATTCGTATGCTGCAATACATCGGATGCTATATCTCAAAAAATTTGAAAAATCACCCGATGAATATTTGCATTTTGTTCTTGATACCTATAACCGTTCATTAAAGAAAGTAAATCCCAAAGCTGGAAAAATGAAGGTCCTTTTTATGCCTGAAACAATGTATGTTTTAATGTGGAGACTACTAAGTGCGACAAGCGGCAAAGATGTATATCAGAAACAATCTCCTATGGCAGAAAAGATTGGTGAAAAAATATTTGATGCAAAAATAACCATATACGACGATCCATTGAATGACAAAATGCCTAATGCAAGATCGTTCGATGACGAAGGAATGCCTTGCAGGTATTTACCGATTATTGAAAAAGGCAGGTTGAAAAATTTCTATTATGACCTGCACTATTCAAAAAAAATGAATACAAAACCGACCGGTCATGGATACAAAAGCGCAATGTGGGGAGGAGATACGGTTTTCTTAAAACCAATTCCATCCCTTGAACATCTCCATATAAAACCAGGAACTAAATCCTTTTCCGAACTCATAAAGTTAATGGATAAGGGTATTGTAGTTGCCGGAGCATTAGGAGCTCACAGCGGCAATATTCAAAACGGAGATTTCTCCATAGGCCTCTCCCCTGGTTTGTATGTAGATAATGGTGAAATAGTTGGGCACGTAAAGGATGCCATGATAGCCGGTAATATATATAATGCAATGAAAAATGTTATTGATATTGAGGACACCTGTTATCCAGTTTCTGCAGGCACCTTTCCAGCGATAATATTTGATAATATAAGTGTGGCAACAAGGAAATAAGTATTTTGGAGTTCAATAAGCCTGCGATGAACTCAGTCGAATCGTCCCCTTATCTCAATTATTTTATTAATTATTGTTGCAACAGGTGATAAAAAGGCTTTTTCTTCAGCGGCATCTTCGTTAAAAAAATGTCTGAAATAGCTTCAAAATTTAGGTTTAGTTCTTTTAAACATAAATTTGAAAGGAAAATTATGGAAAGCAATGAAATAAAGCTTAAATATGGATGCAATCCACATCAATCAAAAGCACGGGTATTTTCCAAATCCGGAGACCTTCCATTTACTATTCTAAATGGTCAACCCGGTTATATTAATCTTTTAGATGCCATAAACTCCTGGCAATTAGTAAAAGAATTAAAAGCTGCATTAAACCTGCCTGCTGCTGCATCGTTCAAACATGTTAGCCCCGCTGGTGCAGGAGTAGGTCTTCCACTCGATGATGTCCTGAAGAGCGTCTATTTTGTTGATGATATTGAGTTATCACCGATTGCTACAGCATACGCAAGGGCGCGCGGTGCTGACCGCATGTCTTCTTTTGGTGATTGGGTTGCAATGAGTGATACAGTTGATATCTCTACTGCCAAACTATTAAAGCGCGAGGTTTCTGACGGCATAATTGCTCCGGGGTATGATTCAAAAGCATTGGAAATCCTCAAGCAAAAGAGAAAAGGTAAGTATATTACAATTGAAATTGACCCGAATTACATCCCACCTGAATTTGAAACAAGGGAAGTATATGGCATTACATTCGAACAAAACCGTAATAATTACCAGATTACCTCTGAGATATTAAAGAATGTTATCACTGTAAATAGAGACATACCTTCTTCAGCAGTACGTGATTTATTAGTTGCAACTATAGCCCTTAAATACACACAATCCAATTCTGTGTGCCTTGCATTTGATGGTCAGGTCATTGGAGCAGGGGCTGGACAACAATCGCGTATCCATTGTACAAAATTAGCCTGTTCTAAGGCTGACAAATGGTTTCTACGTCAGCATCCCAAGGTTTTGGAAATGAAATTCAAAAAAGGATTAAAACGTCCTGACAAAATAAATGCTATAGAGCAATATCTTGAAGAAAATTTGACCCGATCAGAAAAACAAATTTGGGAAACTATGTTTGAGACTATTCCTGAGTCATTTACTAAACAGGAAAAGAATAAATGGTTAAAAAAATTAAATAATGTAGCATTAAGTTCTGACGCCTTTTTCCCATTTCGAGACAATATTGATAGAGCAAGCCGCAGTGGGGTAAAGTATATTGTGCAGCCTGGTGGTTCAATCAAAGATGTTGATGTAATAGATGCAGCAAATAATTATGGAATGGCAATGGCTATATCAGGAGTAAGGCTTTTCCATCATTAATTAAAAGAGGCGGGAGGTTCAAAATTGTGGTAAGAAAAAAATGAATAAAGCTATAAACCCACAAAATATAATTGAGTTTTTAGAAGAACTCCGTTCAATTGCACAACTGGGTCTTAATTATACAAAAGACCCCTATGATTGTGAACGCTATGAGCGGCTGTTAGAACTTAAATCTATTGAGTATTCCAAACTTACAGAAATACCGATGAATCAAATAACTGAACAATTCAAAAAAGAATTAGGGCACATTACTCCGAAAGTCGGTGTTGATGCAAGTATCTTTTCTGACAATGGACACATACTACTCATGAAACGTTCTGACGATAAGCTCTGGTGTTTACCTTGTGGCTGGGCAGAGCTCGGAGAAACACCTCAAGAGGCAATCAAGCGGGAAATTTTAGAGGAAACATGTTTAAAAGTAGAAGTAGGAAAGTTGATCGATATATTTACCCGTCTCCCAGGAGAATTTGGACAACCCCATACTGCCTATTTTCTTAGCTATCACTGCATTGCAATAGGCGGTACTGTCGCACCAACATCCGAGGCTCTGGAACTTGGTTTTTACGATCATACTAAATGTACTGCCTGGCATAGGGATCATCAAAAAAGAGCAGAATGTGCATATCAATTCTGGCTCCATAAAATCAAAGGAAATATTTAAATCAATAACTTGCAATAGTACTGTTTGTAGATATAATACCTGATGGACGCATCCATTCCTTATCTTGGTGAAGGTTTATCCCTTTTTACTGCTGTGGTCTGGGCATTAGCAGTCATTCTGTTCAGAAAAAGCGGGGAAAGAGTGCGCCCCTTTGCCCTTAATACTTTTAAAAATTTGCTGGCATTTGTTTTATTCATCCCAACTATATGGTTCTTTGGTGAAACATTATTTCGTCCGGTTCCTGTAAATATCTATATCCTTTTGCTGCTAAGTGGTGCTATCGGTATAGGTATTGGCGATTCACTATTTTTTAAAAGTTTAAACCTGCTCGGCGCCGGACTGACCGCCATTGTCGATTGCCTGTATAGTCCTTTCATAATTGGACTATCTATTATCTGGCTCAGGGAAAGCCTGACCTTTGTACAAATTATAGGTGCGTTTTTGATTATGTCTGCAATATTGATTGGAACCGGCATAACAAAAAGCGAAGGAATCAGCCGCAAAAACCTGATCCTGGGAATCTTTTATGGAGTACTGGCACTTGCCTCCATGGCAGTGGGTATTATTATGATCAAACCTTTGCTTGAACAATCTCCCTTATTGTGGGCAATAGAAATTCGTCTGTTTGGCGGTCTTATAGCTCTGGGAATAATTCTTTTATTCCATCCGAAACGGCGTAAGATCACCTCATCACTCTTTGCCACCCATAGTTGGTCATGTACAATATCAGGTTCATTTCTTGGCGCGTATGTAGCCATGTTTGTCTGGCTGGCTGGGATGAAATATACCCAGGCATTAATCGCATCAGCCTTAAATCAAACAAGCACCATTTTCATCTTTATCTTTGCCGCTATCTTTTTAAAAGAATCGATAAATCTAAAACGCACTATAGGAATTATCCTTGCTTTTATTGGTTCTTTTTTAGTGTTGTCTGGATAATAAATTTTGACACTACGTGTGATTTATAATAAAAAATATTTAAAAACTATGTATTATCTATTCGAACAATGCCTCA
>JAGMEL010000296.1 GCA_023128195.1 Caldifarciminota bacterium
AAATAAAGAAATACGACACCAGTATTATGTGAGACACAGAGAACAGATACTCAAAAAAATTGAGCTTCGCACCGACATTATAGACGAGCTTGAGTTTCAGTTTGTTGACAGCGGATACAATGATATGGACAGATATGTCCTTTTTTTGCGCAAAGAAGGGATACCTGAGCGTCATATTGGTTGGTTTGAGAAGGATGTTCAAAAATTTATGGTGGGTGTTTAATCTTTATATATGATAAATTAAAATATGTTATTAGGAGATGATAAAAAAATGTTGGCTATGGAAGAAAGTTTGGTAACAGCGTTATTTACTGCGATAATAATTTTAAGCTCGGTGATAGCGATAAAGTTATTGGTGCGCCCAATCATAATTCAGAAGGAACATATATGCGTGCATTGTAAGGAGCAGTCCACAATATATTTTAAGGCATGGGCGCTATTTAGTAGGTATCCGATTTTAATGAAAGATATTACCGACAAAATAGATGGTGAGACTGTGGTTTTTGGAATGAAGGTTATAAAGGTTAGTAGTGCAAAAACAGTGAGTAGTGCATCGGATAATTTATAAAGAATGTTCAAAAATTCATATCAAAGAAATAATCTTCTAACCTTTATATACTATTAATTTAAATTAATAAGTGGTGATGTAAAAAATGGTAATGAAGTATAAGAAATTCGGTGGAAAGCAGTATGAAGTAATAAACGTATATCATACAAAAGGAGAAGCATTGAAAAAAGCGAAGGAGTTTCGCGATTACGGTTATTTGGCACGAGTTGTGGTTACAATTGAGGGCTACGTTGTTTATGCAGGAAAAAGGAGATAAAAATGGCAACAAAAAAAGGTACAAAAAAAACCGCTGAAGAGCCAACGCCTTCAACCGAAACAGTTCCATCACCTCCTCCTGAAGCCAAGCCAAGCAAGAAGGCTAAAAAAACATTTGATTTGAACAAGCTCGTTGATGCCATGTTTACATCCCTTGGCCAAGATGCACCTTCCGGCTCGGGAAAGGTGCGTGATGGCCTTATTCGAGAGTATATTCAAAGCCAGCTTGAGGGCAATCCACTCTCAAAGAAATACAATATTCTCATACTTCATGATGAAGGCCGCATGGTAAAGAGTGATACTGACAATATATACTCCGCTTCGGTTGAGTTCACCGATAAGCGCCCTGTTTTGCTTGTGTTATATTCAACGGGTGGCGTCGTCGGTTCTGCCTACCTCATCGGCAAACTTTGCCGGGAGTATTCTGATGGTAAGTTTGTGGTCGTTGTTCCTCGCCAAGCTAAATCTGCTGCCACATTGATCTGCTGTGCGGCGGACGAGATACACATGGGTAGCCTCAGCGAACTCGGCCCTATTGATCCACAGATTGACAATCTTCCAGCACTTGGTCTTAAAACATCGGTTGAGCACATCGCCGATCTAATCAAGGAATATCCACATTCATCAGACATGTTCTCGAAATATTTACACTTGTCGCTCAAGCCAATTCACCTTGGATATTACGAACGCGTTGCTGAATCTGCTGCTCAATATGCAGAGCGGCTATTAAGCCTACACCCCACCAATCTTAAACATAAACCTGCGGAAATCGCAAAAATTCTTGTTTATTCATATAAAGATCATGGCTTTGTAATAGATAAATCAGAAGCATCTGATATTTTTGGAAACAAGGTGATCCATACAGATACAGAAGAGTACAAACTTGGTAACAGTATTTATGCTGCACTTATGTTCATCGATAGGATAGCAAATATAACGGATCACTATTTCTATTTCATTGGGTCAC
>JAGMEL010000297.1 GCA_023128195.1 Caldifarciminota bacterium
CTTTTGGGTTTCCAGGTTCATAGGTCAAGCAATTCACTCCTTCTTCAAGAAAATCCTCTTTTCCAATAACATTGCTTATTATAAGCGCTTTTCCCGCAGCCATATACTCAAGGGTTTTTACCGCAGATTTATATATCATAATCTCATCCTTAGAATACGGAGCAACGCATATATCAAAGTGCATGAGAAGTCCCATTGCATCTTTATGACAAATTCTACCAGTGAAAACAACATCTTTGTATTTACTCTTGTATTCCGAAACACTTTTGCCTTTCCCGACAATCACTATAGATATATTATCAATATACTGGGATGCTTTTAATAGGTCTGTGACGTTCATCCAATTCTCCCAGTTACCTATGAAGCCGACAACCGGTTTTGTTGTTGGTATTGAATATTTATGTAGAATTTTTGGAGAGGGCGATTTGGTAAATTCCTGTAAATTTACTCCGTTTCTTAGCACTATTACATTTTTATTTAAATCTTTAATAGTGTTCTTGTTGCTTTTTGTTTGAGCAATAACAAAATCTGATTTTTTAATACATATTCTTTCTAATGTTTTTGTTAATAGTTGTTTATATTTATACCCTTTATGAATTTCTTCTTGCCATGCGAATCCGTGGAAATCAAAAACTGATTTTAATCCAAATATCTTTGCTATCAGCATTCCTTCTAGTCCCATATAGAAACCTCTTGATAAAATAAGTTTTATTTTTTCCTTTCTTACGATGTAAGTTATTCGAAAAAACAGCCAAATCCTTCTAAAGTATTTTTTAATTCTCTTAGATCCATCAAGAAACTTAGGTAGATCTCGTTTCTGCGGCATAACTATAGCACGGATACCAAATTTATTCAATATCCTGCCGATATGATAAATTCTGTTTGAAGAAGCTGTCTCTAAAGAAACCTGGTCCTCTATAACAAGTAATGCATTCACTTTTTTGTTAGGATTCGAATTATATCGTTTCAAATTATATCTCCCGAATAAATGTTACTGTTTCTCTGTCCAACTGTGCATTCTCGCATAACTTGGTCCATTATACCTACGGCAACGCTATAAGAAAGCAGAAAAACCAAAGAATTGGGCATGAAAGTACATAAATTTCGTATTTGGTTAATCAATTTGGTCCTCTCTGCCTTAGTCACAATAGTTTTTTCACTACAGATTCCCTAAAATAGTTTGTTACCTGCTGCAAAGAAAACTTCTCAGAGTTTATTATAGCATTTTTAGATAGTCTCTCTAAAGACTCCCTATTATTTAGAATTTTATTTTCTATCAAATTAGGCAATTCTTCAATTCTTTCATAGAATAAGGAACTTGTCTCAACTTCCTTTAGAACGATGTAACCGGTAGGATAGATACCCGGCTTTGCCTGTCTGATTGCCTCAACAAGCCCACCTGTAACACCTCCGTATTGATAAGTTTCCAGCTTGATAGGATTAATTATTAAATCTGACGCTACTATTTCAGGCTTAAAAACCTCTTCAGGAATGTACTCGTTATAAAATTTAATGCCAAATCCTTGTTCTTTCAAGAGTTCGCATCGCTTAATAATTCTGCGTCCATACTCTCCGTACGGTCTGCCAAGTAATGTAAGACTCGCATCCTTCCTGCCGGAATACCAAAGGCTTTCAAAAGGAATTCATTAACAACAATTACAATAATTCCCAGTTTTGGATTTTGGAAGATACATATTACCAGAAGCACAAAAAACAGAATAGGCCAAAAATAATGTATCTGATACACTACCGAAATACTAGTTAACACTGCTATAAGAATTATTAACAAGAAAGTCACGAGTCTTACTCTTTTCGATACCCCTCTAATTTTTAGAACACTAACGTCCATAATTGAGCGATAAAGTTCTGCAAAAATGTATCTTTAGATAGAATCCATTCTGGATTCCAATTTGTTATTCACCAATCCATGCACGTGTAGAATTTTAGGGGAGTACTTCATTTAACAGCCGCCCATAAATATCTTCATATTTTGCCTCTGTAGACTGCCATTCTCTATGCCTGATAACCCATCTTCTTGCTTCATTACCTATTTGTATTCGTACGCTCTCGTTATTGACCAGGAATAAGCACTTCTCTGCAAGGTCAATGGGATTCCCTGGCTCAAAAAATATGCCGGTTTTCCCATCTACTATCATCTCGGACATAGCCTTTAGCCTGCTTGTCAAAACGACCTTGCCCATTGCCATTGCTTCTAAAGGCTTGATTGGCGTCACAAGCTCACTCTGGCGAGTCCGCTTCCTAGAAATCACAAAAATATCTATCAAGGAAAAATAATTAGCCACTTTTCCTATTGGAACGCCTCCTGTAAAAATAACATATCTGTCCAAATTGAAACGTTGCACTGTTTTTCTTAGATGATTACGGTGATTCCCATCTCCAACAAGAATGAATCGCACTGACGGTACTTTGTTAATAATCAGGGGGATACTTTTCAATAGTACATCAAGCCCCTCATACCGCCTAATGTTACCTATGTAACCTATTACAGTGCAATTCTTCAACTTCAATCTATCTCGCAAACTATTTGTTACCTGTGAAGGATCAAAAACATTGGTATCAACACCATTTGGAACTACAGCTATTCTATTCTCTTGAGCGCCTCGAGAGAGTAGATCATCCCTAAGACTTTCGCATATTGTTACAACAAAATCCGAATTCTTTATGAGAAAAGTTTCCATCCTCTTCTTAAGCTTGTATCGCAAACAGCGCTCAGTTAGATTCCCTTCGGCTACAGTAGAGTCTTCCCAGACCCCACGTACCTCATAAATAAATGGGATTTTGTAATAGTGTGCAACCTCATAAGCTGGGAACGCTGATTGAAAAGAAGTGTGAGCGTGTATTATCGAAGGTTTCATAAAATTAATTAAATTGTGTAGGTACCTTTTGAAATCTCTACTTCTGAAGTAGTATTTTAATCCCATCACATTTTCACCGATAAAGCTTTTTGAAACCCACCCTGGGTAGCATCGATAATAGGTTACTCCATCAATAACATCTACATCTTTATTCCCTTCAGGTGCATAGTAGGGGGAGGTTACAGCAACAGGGGCGCAGAAGTTTTTCTGGTGCTTAAGAATATAGTAAGATCTAATTGCATATCCACTCTGTTTGGGAAGCGACGATTGCAGAACATGAAGAACCTTATATTTTCTATTTATCATTCTTATTCTTTTTTAAAATTTATTTTCAATGGTATTTTTTGCTTCTACTTTTTACAGAGACTTTCGCTCTCATGGTTTGTAGGGTTTGAATCTCCTGTTTGTTGGGCTCTTGCAGTACAATGAGCATTACAATATAAACCACAACTCCAACAAATATACCCAATATTAGATTTATGGGCACTGAAGAGGTTAAGTTATTGCCTATAGGGTATACTATTCCTCCCATTATTGCTGAAGCAAGCGAAACTTTTACTAAAGTCTTAAAGGGAAATTCCCAGACGAAGAACCGTCTTGAGGTAATTATCATTAGAAATAATAAAAAAGCATAAGAAACCAATGTTGTAAGTGCGGCTGCCATATAACCATATTTGGGGATAAGGAGAAAATTTAACCCCAAATTCAATAATCCGGATGTTACAATTGAAAATGCTATAAAGCCTGTTTTCTTATAAAAAAGGAAGCCAGCTTGGAATCTTTGCTGTAACCCAAGAAAAAGAGCACCTAAGGTAACAAACGGAATAACTTGATAACCCATGAGATATTCTTCTCCAGTTAAAATGTCTATAACGGGTTTGGCCAGTGCGCTTAATCCCACTACTGCAGGGATACAAATAATTAAATAATACCGTGTTAATTTATTTACGAATTCCTTGCTTTTTCCCTCTCCTTTATTTTCCCAGATATTTATCATAATTGGGCTGGATGCTAACATAAATAATGATGCAAGAAGCATAATGCTATGCGCAGAGATATTATAGCTTGCTGAATATATTCCTACTTCATGAGCTCCTCTATATAATTCTAAAATATAACGGTCGGAAAGGCTTAAAATCCATGCTGCCAAATTTCCTGCCACCAGAGGAAAACTATATTTTGCCATTTCTTTAGTCAATTTAGCAGTGTTGGTATTATTTCTTATTGAAATTTTTATCCTGGTTATTTTCAATAACAAAGGCAATGCTATTCCTATGCTCAAAATAGAACCCCAAAGAAGCCCTTCAACGCCGAAATGAAATTTTGTTATTAAGGTTATACCAATAATTAAAGCGGCGATGCTTTTCCAGATAGAAAAACCCGAGTACCAATTTGCTTGCCGTTTCGCCCAAAGAAAACTTAATAATACACCAAAAGCAGAAGTTAAGATAAAAAACGGTATGCCAATAAGCATAAGATGATATAATTGATTCCCTAATTGATTCCGAATATTGAAAACGATGCTAAAGCTAAAGAAAACAAGAGACAAAGTACATATGGAGATAAAAAGACATCGTACTATTGCATTATAAAGTTCTAATAATTGACCATCCCGTTTACAAGCGGAGTAAAATCTAATAATAGACATAGATAACCAACCAACAATGGTCGATAATACACTTATAGTGGCGATCACTAAAACATAATTCCCATAATCATCTGGCAAGAATAATCGGGTAATAATGGGAATACTAATGAACCCTACAATTCCTGGTACAATTTGTGCGGGAATATATTTAGCCATATCTTTGAAGAGAGCTTTAATCATACCTTTTGTCTATTTTATATCAATGAATCCTTTCCAGCCAGGGTGAGGAACAAAGTCAAAATATCTGCTTTTATTTTCTGTATCCAATAAATTATCAAAATTCTGGTTGCCAAAAATCTTAATTTCAGATAAATTTATTTTAAATAGCTCTGGGTGATTTAAGGTATAGCTAAGCATTTTAATCTTTTCATAATCAAACCCGATTAATCTTGTGCAAACTAAATCAACTGCACAAAGATTAAATCCAGCTACAATCAAGCCGCATTTCTTACTATCAGGAGTTAAAGGACCATTTCTTTCTCCTCCAATTACTCCATCAACAACAGAGAACATCCGACGCATTGGAATATCTCTTAAATTACCATCCTTATCTACATAAATGCAAATTCTTAATAAATCAACTGCCATTCTCCAGGCTGAGTCATTCCCATACCAGTTTCCAGCATCTATGATATGCTTATCTTTATTTAACCTAAATCCTAAAGGTTTAAGGAACAGTTTACCGAATCTTATAGCTATATCATATAACAGGTCATCTATCGGATTCTTTTTGGCTAAAAACTTGTCATATGCCCATCTTTGTAACTTAATTCTTCTCCTTTCCTTTGCATTAAAAATGTTATCTGGAAATTGGTCTCCATCTTCTGATGGAGTGCCTAATGTATAATGAACCAAATAGTTTTTATTAACACAGGTCCCAACTAGACCTTTCACATTTAGCGTGACACCAACTTTTTTATGCACCTTTAACTTTGGAACAGATATGACAACATCAGCAGATAGAACTGTTTTTGAAACCAAATATTCCTGAACATCATCATGATGATGTTTTATAGTTTCATCTCTGTCATAGTCGGCTCCATAAAATTTTTTATAATTTTTTACCCCATAAAACAGGCTTTCTTTACCTAAGTTTACAAGCACTCCACCTAAAGGATCGCCAGGTAACTTATGTCTATTCCTTGAATAGGCAGCTTCTGGATTATTTTTCCTATCAAGCCAGAAATCTCTTAGATCATAAATCTCTAAATCAAAGTCAAGTTCTTTTTTATATAGTTCCTTAATGGATTCAAGTTTAGTTTTTTCTAATAATTCGCTGAAATTGCAATCCATTTGAGGTGCATCTGCAATGACAATTCTTCCTTTCCCTACCAAGGCAATATAAACATAATCAACTACTGCTCTAATGACAGCAGGATGCGTGGTAATGCTAAATAAATCTCCATCCTTATCGTGATTACTCTGCACAAAATTTGGTTTGATAACCACTGTATCTTTAGGTTTGATTATCTTCTTAAACGGATTCCATTGGGGAGTATCAAAATTGTCTTTGTCCAGGTTCAATAAGAGCAACGCATTTCTTACAGCATCATAAGCACCATTTTTTTTCTCGATTGTATCATCAAAGAGATACTCAGGGTATCCAATATGTGGACTATAAGGCGGTTCGTCTGGATACTCTAATTCTGACTCGTGATACACCGAGACATTTAAGTTGGAAATGATCTCCTCTGAACTTTTCATCTAATCTCCAAACTCAATTGGCAATTTTTGTATCAAAAACCGGTATTTCCCGCTTTTTGTACAAGACGTGTAAATTGATAGTTAGTCTTTCTCGTTTTATTCAGGCTCCTCTTACACCTTTCTCAAGAAAATCTTTGGATACTTCGGATATTATCCACTTGAACTTACCAGATTTAGAAAGCTGAATAGAATCAACTATTTCGGTTTCAATTTTCATAATGGGACCAAGTATATTTTGTAAACCTTGACAGAGCTGTTGTAATTCATCTTCCAACATCTTTGGATCATGATCATCCCAAGGAACCATCCTCAATTTAACATAATCTAAAGATTTTTGGATTATTTGGGTGTCCTTAATCGTTTTAAAATCTTTAAATGGGTGCGTAATAACTGCCGGGGAAACAGGCACTCCCTCTGGTGTAATGATGAAGTCTTCTAGTCTACCTTCTATACCCGAAAAAACAGGAAAATATTGTCTGTCACATTCGCCACAGTATGAATTAATTGGCGGAGAGGCACTGTCTGTTGTTCGGTAACGGATGAAAGGATTAACGAAATTCAGAAAACTCGTCCCAATAATCTCGTTTGTAGTAGGGTCGATCTCAGTTATACCATACTGCGGAACACAATGATAATTAGAGCTATGTTCACATTCAGCAGCAATAACAGCGTGTTCTGCCATGCCATAAAAACCAAAGACTCGACAGTTGAAAACCTCTTCTACAACGCATTTTTCCCAGGGATAGACAGCTTCTGACGCGAACAGTACTGCTTGAAGTTTGAATGGAACAGATAGACCGTATTGTTTTACCATAGAAGCAAATAGTGCTATAGCGCTGGGGTAACCATGAAGGAATTTCGCGCCAAACCGACTTATCTTTTCTACATAAAAATTGACAATCTCTTTGCTACCTAACCGCGGTGACAATCGCAAGACCTTCCTGACCGGGTCGTAAACAATGGGTTTCTTACCTTCAATTATACTACCCCGAAGGTCGACTCGTGGATCTCCCGGATTGAACCCAACACGAGACCACTGATGGCAGACGAAGGCCCATTCGCGCTGACTCTCTTGCAGATCTTGGTAAAATTGAAGGGGTTTACCAGAAGTGCCACTTGTATGACTCATTGGACAATTCTTTAGATTATAGTTGGTAGCTGTTAGCTCAGTAAAATGCTTCTTAAAGGCATCTTTCGTCAAACATGGAAGATTCTTTAAATCATTGAGGTCTTGAATGTGCTGCGGTTTCAGCCCCCGTTCATTAAAGATGTTTCTGTAATAAGGCACATTATTGTAGGCGTGGTGCAAGAGTTTATTCAACTCCCGCATCTGATATTCTTCCAACCTTGCCAAACTCCACCACTGTGATCCCTGCAAGAATTTATACGTGTCCCAAAAGGGTTTTCCATACCTTATTCTTGACGGTAGAAACCCGAAGAGTTTGTTATAACAAAATCGCGCCGCGGGTTCCAAATACGTTCCCTTTACTAATTTCCGAATTCTCATAGACGACTATTGTGTACCAGTATTCTCACTGTTTAAAGATAAGCACTATATGATTGCTGACAATCGATGCGGCTCTATTCTCAATTCAAATGTTGTATCGCAAGGCACTGTCATGTCTACTTTTGAAGTGAGTTTCTTGGTCTTGTTAATAGTTCCGTAAGCAGAGGAATAAAAAGTATCTTCTTTGCGCCATTCGAGTTGCTTTGAACTAATATCTAATCCCGCTGCTATATCAGGCGATAGAATAAGATTCCATGCTAACTTATGTTTTCCCTCCCCTGAAAACCTATCCTTAATCCTTATTTTGTTCTCTCCCTTGCAATAGATAAATACTCTATTATGGATAACTGTTTCGTTAAGCCTCATGTAGCCGCTATGTTCAGCTTCAATCAACCACTGACCATCACTATACTCCCAACGCAAAACCCTGGGCTTAGCGTCATTGTACATGCTAAAAATTCGCTTTTCTTCAAATCTGTTGATTTCCTGGCCATCTATTACTACGGTGTTATGCGAAGTTGAACTTCTAAAGTGATTTCGCATTTTGTAATCACCGGTATACCTGTGGGTTCCCGGATCGACGATTACGTCCTGACCGGCAACATTGAGTTCAAAACTTAAAACATCATTATGGTTGTGCCCCCCATTGCCATTTTGTCCGTTAGACATGCAAGAAACGATTATATATGTTTTATCATCACGCATTACGTAGATACCTGATACGGGAAATGCTTTGCTATTTAGGTAATGCACTGAGTTCTCGGGCAACTTGCGCCATCGTTCGAAACCTTCTATGCCATAAATCCACAAGGCATCCTCAGTTATTCCGAACTCCTTAAGTTTAAACTGCGATTCATTAAAAAATATTGCACCATAATCGAGCAAATACCGCATATCAAGGATTTCTTTATCTGAAAAAACATGGAGTCTACCGTTATCATTGTCGCCGATTTGGGGCATCATGCCATTGGGTTTCAATGTATACAATACGAATTCAAACATCTTGTACAACTTGGAAACATATTCATCACCAAAGATCTTTCTGGCTGTCACTCCATAATCTCCATGAAAACTGTCGTCATTAACTACAGTAATCAATGTCGGGAAGAAAAACAATTCGAGCACTAATCTGTGGTAACAAGTTGAGCCTTCAAAATCCATACCATCAGGATTTATTTGTTTATGCATTTCATTTATTAATTCTGAAATTGCAAAATCTCTCCATTTCTTGCCTGCCTCTATATTTTGGGAAAAAAATCCGAGATAAACTAAACCAGTGATGTCAGATAGATAATGATTCGAAGTAACTCCACCTTTGTTTTCGAGATTTTTCATTATATGCCTTCCGTGCTGAAATAATGATTTAGCAAATGTATGAACAAAATCTGCATCGATTACCGCAGATTCTTTAAAAAAACACCATCCCATTATCCAATTGCAAGCACGGATTGCCACCTCCATGACGCACAACCAGTTAACACCTAAACCATACGGGTTTTCTTTAATCCAGGATTCGACCTGATTTTTGAATTCCTCTGCGTACTTGTCATCTTTTGTTAGCCAGTATGCCTTGCCTAATGCAGCAAAATGTTGACATCGCGAAAGCTCCCAAGGAACTTTTATATCTGACGGCTTATCGAACTCGTTGACATCAATCCCCTTTGGATGGATCAATGGCCAACGCCGACCGACCTTGAAATCAAGATGCCAATCTATTTTCTGCCCAAGGTTAGCCTCTCCAGAGCCTAAAAGATCGAAGGTATGATTTAATACTTTTTCCGCAGAATCAATGGTCGTGTTAATAGAATCAGGGAAATTATTTTTAACCAAATTTGTTAACGTGTTTTGGTTTTCAGACGATATAAAAAAAAGCGGTTTTTGTCGTGTTTTGAAATTAGTTACTAATTCAGCCTTGGTTTTAAATCCCGTAAGTTTTAAAAATTCTACATTGCTCATTGTGTTTGAATTGCATCTTCTATATAAAGTACCAATTGTTCGATAATAAAATCTATATGCCTCATGATAGACAGCTCTAAGAAACGATGGGGTGTAATGACGTAATACTATATTTAACACCATTTTAAGAATTTAGATCCTTAATTTATTCCTAACTTTAATAATCCTGAATAACCGTTCCGCAACTAGTTACTAATATTTTCTTATTATTAAGTGATTTAGTCATTGTGTTATTGAGTCATTAAATTTGATAATTGTATCATTAAGTAATTTAAACACAAACAGAAAATGCAAAACTGAAGATACGCCTGCGGCTGGAATCTATGAAACGGAGAATGGGAGAAACGGTGAAATGAAGTATTATGCATAGGCTTTACTATCTACTACCTACTGCCTAGTGCTTAGTACTTACTGTTGTCCTGTCTTTCTCACATGCGATGTTTAGATTTATGGTGTAAAAAAAAGCAAATATGAGCCAAAACAGAAAACCAAAATAATAGCTCGTTAGAATATTCGTATATATAGAACCGATTATCATTAAGGACACAGCGCATGTAAAAGTTAATGCAATTGATTTTGGTAATTTCTGTAGTTTTTTTACTGATTTATTACCACCCACAAAAAGTGAACCTAATAATAAAAAATACAACATTATCCCGGGAAATCCTGTTTCCATTAATGTCGTTGCAATTTGATTAGTTCTCGGCGCATATTTGTGGGCATACTCACCTGTTGTCTGCCGCCAGTAACTTTCTTTCGTAATTCCAAATCCATATCCGAATAACCACCCTTTATCTTTTTCTGAAATCCATTCCAGAGCAACAATAGGAGCTACCATCCTGCCGGGGGCATTACCTTCGGCTTTTCGTATAAATTGATTTTGTGTAGCAACGCCTAAAAGTGATACGTATTTTTTTACTGTCGATCTAAAAGGAGGAATCACGCAGAATAATGTTGTAATAAATACAAACACCATAGCAAAAACCAGTAACATCAGTTTAATATTATGTTTAAAATTATACAAAAAAGCTAATATAATTGAATAAGGATACAAAAAAATACCCATTTGTATATTACCAAAAATTATTGGCAGAGAAAAAAAAGGAACAAGTATCAATAATAACAGTTTTTTTTTATTATAAACGTATAATGAAATAACTAAAGATACCGCTATGCAGCATAGAAAAACCATATCTGTAGTTCCACCTTTTGATAATGTGCCAACACACCAATCACCTAGGGTTAAATATGAACATTGAATAGCTGTAACTGGTACTTGTAGTAGTAAGATACCTAAAATCAAAAACATAAGCAGTTTGATATCTTTGTCAGATAATTTAAGATTGACTACAACCAGCGCAAACACAATGAATCTGGCATAGTCTCTGAATTGCAAAAGAACGATGAAAAAATTGATTGAATTTACAACTGCAGTTATAAAACACCATGCAAAAAAGATTGTGATTAAATAAAAAACCTTTGGAATCGTATAGAACTTTTCTCTATTTCGGTGATAGAACCGATATACCAATGAGTAAACAAACAGCAGAAGTATTGCAACATCAGTTAGCCAGCGAAATTCATGAGGTAATAATTTGAATGTATGTGTAAGTAAACCTGACAAGACAAAGTGATATACAATTATAAACGATATAATGATAAATTTTGCATTTCTTTTAATAAATTGAAAAATCAATTTCATTGATGCTGATAACTTTTTGTTTTTATAACACTCTACTGTTTTTCTCAAACCATCGGAAGAAAATGTAGGGAATGATGTTCACTTTAAACGCTTACGCTGTAATAAAACGCCACTGCGTGGCTGTAATGAAATGCACTGCCTCTCAAGGATCGAGACCTTCGGCGTGCTGGAATTGAACGCCTGTGGCTGTAATTAAATGCACTGCCTCTCAAAAAACTCCTCTCAATACTTCCTCTCTCTAAC
>JAGMEL010000298.1 GCA_023128195.1 Caldifarciminota bacterium
ATATTCCAGAATTACCCCAGCCCTGGGGAGCTGCCTGGGATGGTCAGTATCTCTGGGTCTGCAACGATGGTAATTATGGTGGCACCCACACCATCTATAAAATTGATGTTACTGCACACCAGATAGTTGATTCGTTTGATTCACCAGGCAATCGGCCCTGGGGGTTAACCTGGGATGGTTCTTATTTATGGGTGATCGCACGAGGTACTTCTCCAACAGGGTTTGTTGCGTATCAGATTGATTTACAGGGCGGCGGTACACCAGACATTCAGGTGACGCCGATGAGCTATGACTTTGGTATTATTCCTTTTGATTCTTCATCGTCTTTTTTGTTAAACATAGCAAATGTTGGTGATACTATATTATGTCTTGATACAATCTATACTCAGAATCCTGTATTTACTATTTCTGCTTTAACATTTCCCATAAACCTTCCTGAAGGTGCTGATACAAATATATCAGTAACATTCAGCCCGGATACTAATTTATACTATTCTTCAAATGTAGTCATCATATGTAGTGATCCTGATGAAGAAACAACCTATGTTGCGCTTGAAGGGAGAGGCGTGTATCCTGATCCTGCACTGAGTCCAGGTGCTACAAATCACAATTTTGGCAGTGTCCGAGTCAATTATGTGGCTGAATGGTATCTCAGTATTATTAATGAAGGTTTTCCTTCACTTGTGATTGACAGCGCTGTTTTTGACAATCCCCAGTTTTTTACTACAAATACATTTCCTATTACAATCGATTGTCTTGATACAATTGCAATCCAGATAATTACCGAGGCGACAATTTATGGTAATTACAACGGCATAATGCACCTCTATTCTAATGACCCGATGAGCCCGACTGATATTCAATTGAGCGCAACTGGTGATACAATTACATTTCAGGCAGGCGATCTAGTGTGGTCATGCAATTTTTCTGAAAATGTAGTATGTGTCAGTGGCATTTCAGATATCAATGGTGATGGTATTGATGATATCGCTGCAGAGGCTTACAACGCAGGTGCTGATTTTCTCAATCATCTTAATACATTCTGGGGTAATAGTTTTAACCAGGGTGTAGTTCACTGGAGTTTTGGTGATGATACAACTAGAGGTTCATGGGGAGATGACTGTTTAGCACAAGGCGATGATTATAATAGCGATTCTGTTCCAGATGTGATTCTTGGTACAGCATGGGGTGATCGTTCAATCTATACAATTGATGCCACAAATGGTCAGATTATCTGGTATTATGATAGCCATTGGTTTGATGGACAGGGCGGTTGGGTTTATTCTGTAAAACCGATGCCTGATATTAATGGTGATAATGTCGGTGAAGTGCTTGCAGGCATTGGAGGTCATTCTGGCGGGACTGCAGGTCCTCGGAGTATGTACTGTTTTTCTGGTGTAGATGGAACTATTATCTGGCGTTTGCCGGCACAGGATGCAGTCGGCAGTGTTAACTGGATTCCAGATGTAAATGGAGACAACATACCGGATGCAATATGTGGTGCCTGGGGAAATGGTAATGATCAAAAGGTTTATTGTGTGAGTGGAGCATCGAGCGGTGTGGTTTATACTCCAATCTGGTCATATGATTGCGGAGGTGATGTTCAATCCGTGATTGCAATCCCTGATGTGAATGGTGATAATATTCCGGATGTAGTCGCTGGAACGTGGAGCGATTCTGTTTTTTGTTTAAGCGGTGCAAACGGCTCAAGAATATGGGCTCAATTTGTGAGCGGTTATGTTGTAAAAGTCGTTGCAATCCCTGATCTTATTGCTCCTAATACACCAGGGATTGGCGTTGCACATTTGGGCACAGTTTTTCATGTATTGAATGGTTCTGATGGAAGTGTCCATTGGTCTTATCCAATTGGCAGTAATGTATGGACTGTTGATGCAATTGAAGATCTGGATGGCGATGGTAAAAATGATGTGCTTACAGGTAACCAGAATCCTGGCATAGTTTATTGTTTTAGTGGCGAAGATGGTTCTATAATCTGGTCTTATAATGAAGGAAGGTTAATATATTCGATAAGATCAATTGATGACATAAGCTTTGACGGGTATGAGGATGTGCTGGTCGGCACTCAAAAGAGCAGCGGAATAGCACGTCTCCTTGCAATTTGCGGTGGAACACCAGAGACTGGTGTAGTAGAATATTTAGATAAAGAGACTACAAAAATATCTGTTTACCCACGGATAAGCCGCAGCAGTTTTAATATTGTCTATGGTAAATCAAGGGTGGAGAGCATTAAGATATATGATGCCACAGGTCGAATGATTAAACAATTTAACCAATTAACCAATCACCAATCTTCAATTAACCAGGTCATCTGGCATGCTGATGACAAGCATGGTACAAAAGTAGCACAGGGTATATATTTTATCAGGATTGATACAGATAGTCATTCTCAGACCGAAAAGGTTGTTTTTATTCGATGAACCTGTTTGATCCTATCTCGAAGGCAAAAGAGATTGGACAACTTGTAATAAAGGATAATGAACGTATGTATTATCGCATACCGCGTACTGGAAAGTGGTATGGCGGCATAGCAACAGCAGATTGTTGCGGCTGTAATTTAAAATGTGTATTTTGCTGGAGCAATAAGCCGCGTGATTATCCAGAAAAGACTGGAAAATTTTATAGCCCAGAACAGGTGTTCAATAAAATAAGCAATTGTGCACGTATTAATAATTACCGTCTTTTACGTATCAGCGGCAATGAGCCGACAATTGCTAAGGAGCATTTATTAAAGGTTTTATCCCTGAATGATAAGACAAAATACCTTTTTATCCTTGAAACAAACGGAACTTTACTTAATGAAGAATTTGTTATAGATTTATCTAAAATCAGAAATCTTCATGTCAGAGTTTCATTAAAAGGTACAAATCCAGAAGAATTCTCAATGCTGACCAGTGCAATTCCTCAAACATTTGATATGATAATGGATAATTTGAAATTGCTTATTGATTATAAAATCAGGTTCAATCTTGCAGTAATGCTTTCATTCAGTCCTGACAAGAATATTGTATTGCTAAAACAGAGGTTAAAAAAGATATCTAAAAGTATTCTCGATGATTTTGAAGAAGAATATATCTTTTTATATCCGCATGTTGTTAATAGATTGAAAAAGGCTGGAATAAAACCCCTGATTGCCTACACGCCGGGTGGCATCCCCAAAAAATTGATTTAAAATACCAGCTCAGAGACATAATGAAAATTATCTAATTAGAGACAGACCGACGATCTCACTCCGTCATTCTGGTAATTACCGGAGTGTCGGATAATGAACATTCGCCCTGCAGGAAATTATTTTGATAAAGCAATGTCTAAACACCTAAATAGATGAGAAAATCTTAAGAGACCATACTAACCAAACTATTGACTTCTGCTAAGAATTTGGGATAATATAAAATAGGGTGCTGCGTACGGTTGTGGCACAAATAGCGGTATTGGTTACTGTCTCTCACAAAATTCGAGACCTTCGGCGTGACGGTTTTGAGTAAACGGGTTTATGTATATGAGGTAAAGGGAGTAGAGAGATTATGAAGAAATTTATTATTATACTAGTCGTATTTGTATCTATCTCTTATGGAATTGAGTATTCACTACGCATGAGAGCTTTAGGCACTAATTTCGCTTATTTGATTCCAGATTACGAGACTGATTTGTATTTAAATCCCAATCTTATTGGTGAAAAAAAATTAAAGAGCGTTGAATATAATAGGTATTTAAATTCTCCACTAACACTTAGGTGGTTTGGCAAAAGATTTGCATGGGGTGGTCAATACTGGGGTTCTTACGATGTACAAGATAAACCAGATGACTATTACAGGAAGGATTATAATTTAGCAATAAATGACAGCTGGATGCTTGACCTGAGAGATAAATTGCCCAAATTCTTAGCGAGTGATGTGTGGAATATACGTAATGACTTTTTATACACACATTACTATCGTTATTGGTCAGAGATAGATTTTGTAAAAAAATGGACTTTAAAATACATTCTCAAATCTAATGCTTCAATTAAATTAAGCTCAGATGCGACTCTTGTTACACGGGTAGCAGGTGGTGTGTACAGAGATTACTGGCATTATTTTGATCCCACGCCAGTTGTTTATGATAAATGGATTATGTTGTTTTCTACCAGGCTCGGGGTATATTACCGGAAGAATCCTGGACCCAATGAATTTACATCCTGGTATATCGATGTAGGTGGACCTCTGTCTACTTCGACTATTGATCAACTGCCTTATTCAATATTCTCGAATATTTCCCTATTCGACGAGTTTGAATTCAGTTTCTATGCGAAGACATTCATCGGTCAATGTGGATACGGGAAAAGTTTTCCACTAAGCAATAATGGTTTTGTTTGTTTCGGAATTCATGAACGTTTTCTCGTGCAGCATACAGAAGTAGCCGATATGGTTCAGTATCTTAGGGGGATCAACAATGGACTATCATTACCCATTGCAGTAGAATATAATATTAATCGTGTCGCAATACGTTTTGGTACATGCTTGAGTTATCGCTTAGAATTGAGAAAACAATGGGATGATTTTTCGACCATATCTCATCGTAAGACACACTGGCTGCAAATGAAATATTCCTTTGGTCTTAGCTGGCAACCATCAAAAAAGGTTGCAATCGATCTATATAATGATGGGTATCTTGAACGTTTAACTAGTTGGGCAATTTGTTTAACATACAAACCTTAGGAGAACCGCAGTGTTAAAGCGAATTATTTTGAAAACAATACTTTTTTTACTTTCAGCAAGTGCATTATTCACCTTTGCAAAAACGCCAAATTACCATCGCGTTGGTCTTGGCTATGCTAACAACTATTATGGATACACATACGGTGTAACATACACCTATTCGTTTTCACCAAAATGGTCAGTGGGAATTGGATTTTCAAGAGGTAAATTTGATTATATACACAAAGCTAATACGAGTATGTTCGGTAGATATTATTATGGAGATAATGATTTAGATATTACAATTTACATTAATCATTTCATTGATTTTATAGTCTGTCAGAAAAGGAAAACACAAGGCAGAATCCGTTTATTTAAGAAATACGGCTATGGGTTATCATTTTATAACATAACATTCGAAGAAATAATGGTTGACTCTGTGACTGGTTGGAAATACCGTGGTGAAAAGGACTATGTAAATACAGCTTTATATCTTTCAGCCGATATTCTGGGCATTAGACTGTCAAAGCAGCTGCCGTTAAACGTGGTGCTTGGTGCAAATGTATATACTACTATTTTAGACGCTCCTCAGGAGATAACGTTATATTATGATGATTATATACCGTGGAATATATCTATGGACGCTTCTGCTGGTTTCAATCTTATAGTCTATCCACAAATATTTCTTAAAATGGAGATTTCGTTCTAGTCCAGGGATCTGCCAAGGGCATGATGTGGGGTCAAACCAATACGACAGATACTAGATGCTAGTGGAAAAATTAATCCCCCGCACCTTGTTTTTCTTCTGACCATTGGGGTCAGCCCTGGTTTAAGAAACGGAGAATGGGAGAAAGGGAGAAATGGAGAGGTCAGGACATCAGGGAATTAGTATGAGTAAGGAGAAATGACTGCTTCGCAGACGACAAAATTATTCCTTGCTACACTTGAGATCCTGAAATAAATTCAGGGAGACACTCGAAAGAGGGACTGTCCCTTTTATAACTTGATTTTTAACAATACTCTGATATAATCTTTTATGCCTGAGTTGCCTGAACTTGAAGTCCTAAAAGAAAATCTAATATTACAGATTAAGGATAAAAAGATTAAGAAATTGCAAATTTTAAAACCATATATCCTGAAAAATCCCTTTACCCCGTTAGAAAATCGTGCACTATGCAGAGATATGGAAAAAAATAAATCTTCTTTAGCAAAACCTGTCAGAAAAACTTATACTAACGGGTCTAGGGTTGCATCTAATATTCCATCTGATTTTCTAACGGGGTTTGCTGAAGGCTTTAAAGGTGAAAGGGTAGAGGGTATTAAACGAAGGGGTAAATTCCTGATTATGAAATTAAGTAAATACAAAATCATTATCCATTTGATGCTGCGTGGTTCTATTAAATATGTATTGCCCGTGGTAAAGATAAAGAAATCGGCTGCAGCACTTATTAATTTTGAAGATGGTACAATGCTTGAAATTATTGAATCTGGTCATAAAAAAAGGGTGTCAATGCATATAATTTCTAAAGATGAATCATTAAAGCAGATTGAAAAGCTTGGTTTAGAACCGTTGGAAAATGATTTTACTGTAGAGAAATTAAAAGATTTACTTCAGGGTGAATCAAAACAATTAAAGTCATTTCTTTGTGATCAAAAAAAGATTACAGGTATTGGTAATGCCTATGCAGATGAAATACTATGGCAAGCCCGAATATCACCATTTAAAATAACTACTAATCTTGATAATAAAGAGATTAAAACGCTGCATAAGGCAATTGTTGAGGTATTGGAATGGGCGATTGAGCAGGTTAGAGGCAAAGGGTTTTCAGAAAAAAGGGGATTTTTGAAAATCCACAATAAGAAAGATAACCCCTGTCCAAGGTGTGGAGAGAGGATATTATCTATTCGATTTTCAAATAAGGAGACATTCTACTGTCCAGAATGTCAGACAAAAGGTAAGAAGTTAAAGGACCGTCGTATGTCAAAATTCTGCCGGTAAATAGGGAGATTTTATTGTTATTTAAAAAATTGGTTGAATATTCAAACAAAATTAAAAGAGTTTCATCAAGAAATGCAAAGATTGATATAATAGCCGATTTTCTTGGTCGATTAAGGAGAAAAGAGGCTGAAATAGGTGTAGATTTTATTGCTGGTATGATAAGGCAGGGCAAATTAAATATTGCCTGGAAAGGGCTTTTTGAATTATTGAAAACTCGACCAGATAGATCAAAAACTCCTGCAAACCTGATTGAAATAGATAGATATCTTGAGCAGACCAAGTTGAAAAAAGGCAGAGAAAAAATAAAGGTTTTATTGCCTCTTTTCTTTCGGTTCAATCCTGTAGAAAAAAAATATCTTGTTTCGCTTATTGTAGGTGAAGTAGAACAAGGGGCTGGCGAGGGGTTGGTCAAGATGGCAATTGCAAAGTACTTTAAAATTAAAGACAGCAGTATGGAATATGCATACATGCATAAGCCTGATATTGGTAAACTTTTTGTCTATTTACTCCAGAAAGGTAACAAGGGTATTAAAAGTTTGGGAATTGAAATATTTAGCCCTGTAAAACCAATGCTTGCCAAGATTGCAGAATCTATAGAAGATGTTTTCGAGGAATACGATGATTTTGCAATGGAATATAAACTTGATGGAATTCGTATTCAATTACATAGAAAAGCAGATGACGTAAAGATATTTTCAAGGCATTTGAAAGACTTAACAATTCATTTTCCAGAATTGGTTGAGATCGCAAAGTCCATACCTGTGGAGGAATTTATACTCGATGGCGAAGCAATTGGCATTGATAAAAATGGCAGGCCTGTACCTTTCCAGGTTCTTGCAAAAAGGACAACAAGAAAAAAAGATATTGATAAAATGAGAAATAAAATTCCTGTAGTGCCGAAATTTTTTGATGTACTCTATATAAAAGGAGATGATTTAACACCAGTTGAATATATTGAACGTTGGAAAATACTGAATGATATAGTAATAAACAAAAATTATCTGGCAACAAGAAAATTTCCAATAAATAAAAGCGATGGTAAAAAATTCATAGAAGATTCATTGATTAATGGTAATGAAGGTATTATGGTAAAGTTGTTTAATTCGCCGTATCGCGCCGGAAAAAGAGGAAAATTCTGGTTCAAGATAAAAAAAGTACATACAATTGATTGCATTATTCTTGCTGCTGAATGGGGACATGGTAGAAGAAAAGGTTGGTTATCTAATCT
>JAGMEL010000299.1 GCA_023128195.1 Caldifarciminota bacterium
ACTGAATCTATTTTACCTCAAATCTTACCGCTGGTAAACAAGAACAAGGTTTTGCACTGTCAGGTCATCCTTAATAGCGATGTTCCGTGTTGAACAGGATAGGAGCGAACTTTGGAAATATGGATAGAACAGTGCGCCGTCGATGTGTTCATTCACGTTGAGAGACGCTAAGAGGTTGGTAGTGTTATTACTATTTATTTAAATAGGTATTTTGGAGTGACTAAGGCGAATCCGTCACTCAATCCAAAGGTGCTATCGCTTTTTTTTGCTTTTCTCAATTGAATGTGGCTTCTTATTGTCAGTATTAATTCTGCGACAGCGATTACAGCCAGGGGTACAACGAAATACGGGCTTTGCCACCAATGCAGTATTTGCGTATCCACTAGAACAAATTCTCCAGAAAGCGTGTAAACCTCTCCGCCAGGTGTCGCCGACTTGATCGTATACTCCACGAAGGGATTGTAGTACATATCTAAGTTATCCACTCTAATATGGTGATCCCTTACCCAATCGGAGTCTGACTTTACTAGTTTGGCGGCAACATTAATCAATACACTCGGCGGGCTTCCCGATGATTGTGGATTATATTGTTGGGTGACCTTTGTATATCCATACTCTACGCTTCCATTGGTTGCAACCGAAGTACTCCAATGGAAATATGCCCCATTTTTGTTGATATTGTCTATTCTGAGTGCGTATATTTCATCGCCTGTTGAAGAGTTGCTTGCTTCAGTCTGGCTAGTGATTGTCTGGTTATCAGCATTGGTGCTATCAGCAGGGGAAACGTTAAGCATTATTAGCACTGGCAGCATCACCGCTAGGGCAATAAAAAAATCTAGCCTTTTCAATTCAGCCTCATCTCAGTTCAATTATAGCACCAGGCAACCTCAAATAGAAGCTATGAGTGTTTCTAAAGCGAAGCTCTTGTGTCCTCTATACTACTGCCTTATTTGAAGAGTGGTAAATGGGGACAAGTGAGAAGGAAGCACTATGCTACACATACAAAGAATTCAGAAGGCTGGATATTCAAATCACCAGAGAACATTGATAACAAGGACGAAGGGAGCACCCGCACCACCAGTGGTATGTTGTATAATCAATATAGCTATTGACATGCATTTCCAACGGCGGATAAATCAGCATGAATGTTATACTTATCAAATATAAGGAGGTGGGACAGTGGAAATATATGTAGAAGTGCACCTTCAAGGAGGAACGAACTATGCCAGTCATAGTGCTCTGATTGATACAGGTGCCGAATTATCACTAATACCTTCAAACATCGCTAGAGAGATCGGAGCATGGAGTACTAGAGAACAAACGAATGTTGTTGGCATACATGGACAGAGCAGAATACTGCCGATTGTTGCTGCTAGTCTTTACTTTCCATCATTGAATAATGTTGGGGGTGAGGTTGCATTTGCCATGAGTGATGTGGAACAAAATCTCATAATAGGTATGGATGTACTGGGACCGCTTGGAATTATTGTGGATACTAAAATGGGTAAGTTATCAATAAAGAACGAGGTATGGGAAGCTTTCAAGACGCTGGCTACTGTTGGAGTCTTAGTGTGGGGTGGAATCAAAGTGGTTGAGAAGTTGTCCGAAAGGAACGAATGACACAGTCTTCATTGCGTTAGGCTTGCGTTCAACATCCCGTCAAGCGAATCTTTTATGTGTGCTCTATACTAACGCCTTATTTGAAGAGCGGTAAATTTGGGCAAGTGAAAGGGGAAGCATAAATCGTGCGGGCAGCAACACGCAAGATCTCGCAAAATAACGTAGCGGGGTAGTTAGATAGCTCTTTCAAACAAGGATGGCTATAAGGCACCACTAACAGAGAAGAACTAAGACGAAACTATAATATAACTATTCCATTACTTCTGGCTTCCACTGGATGATTGGTTTCATTGCATTCCATCTTGCTTCGCCCCACAATTCTGGCTTGTAGTTTGAGTCAACCATTAACTCATAAGCTCCTTTGGGACAGACCATTACCCACAGCTTAGGCATAAACGGTGTAAGAAATTTGGTTAGTTTCCATCTGTAATGCTCCTTAGTCCAACAGATTATCACTTCTTCATCATCTTTAACCTTTCTGTCTTTGAAAGCTGCCCACAAATGTTTGAAATCTTCTTTGTGAGTAATGTATCCCGTTATGTTCTTCCCGAGCTTTTTACATTCTATAATAACACTTGAATAAGGTGTGGTTTTATCCATAACGTGGACTTTACCTTTTATGTCCACAAACGAACCCAACGGGCTAAAATGGTTAACCCGACAAGGCTCTCCGTCAATCGTGCTCCACTCGCTATCTTTCCATAGTACAATTTTAGATTCGCTGTGTCCCACGTTCACCAAAGTTAGTCTCCGTAACCAATATTTCCCATTTCAATTTACAATGAGGAATCCTAACCCTCATTGCTTCAGCATAATATTCCTATCTATGGCACCTGTTTGTCAATAACTATCCCTAGGCTCATTTACAAACCGATGCTTATTTTGACTATAGGACCAACTGAGTAACTTCATTGACACCCACTACTGTGGGGGATAGAATTAAAACGAGGTTTGTAAAGTGCCCGATATAGTACAAGGCGCTCTCATAGGAATAGGTGGCGCTATAGTAGGTGCTGTCATTACAGCTATTATTGCTTACATCAATAATAAATCACAAGTCAATCTACGTATTTATGAATTACGAACTGAAAGGCTCATAAAAGCACGGGAGAGTGTGCTTATCCCTCTCAGGGAAGCTATAGCTCAATCGTTGGAATTTGCGAACAAAGCATTGATACTAATGATAAGAACGGACGGAGCTTATAAGAGACAGGAGGAGCCTAAAAATATATTGGAAGAAATACATCGTTGGAATGAGGCTTCCGAAAAATCAAGCGAAGTTTCGGCTAAACTCGAAATCTTAATAAGCCAAGTGAGGGATATCCGACTTTACCATATGATAGAGGAGGTAAAGAATTCAGCAGAAGAAGAAAACCC
>JAGMEL010000003.1 GCA_023128195.1 Caldifarciminota bacterium
GGGAGAGGTCTGAAGCTCAAGGTGATGTGCAAGACAGATTTGGATATCAGTATATCACCGTGTCTCCTTGTCCCCATGTCTTAGAAATAAGGAGGTTTAATGGACTTTACTATTTTAGTGATCAACCCCGGGGCTGGTTCAACCCGGGTTGCCTTGTTCAAAAATGAGAAATCAATATTTGAAGAAAATATCAGGTATCGCGCTGAAGAGCTTTTGAAATTTCCGAAGATTATTGACCAATATCAATTTCGAAAAGATAAGATTGTGGCATTATTCGAAACAAAGGGTATTGATCTTAAATCATTGAGCGCAGTTGTGGGCAGAGGTGGACCATTCAAACCTCTAATCAGTGGTACTTATTTTGTGAATGAAAAAATCATTGAAGATATAAACACTGGCAATTACCAATCAGAACACCCTTCGCTTTTAGGCGCCATGATTGCCAAAGAGATTGCAGATGCCTTAAACATTAGTGCCTATTTTGTCGATCCTGTTTCCGTGGATGAATTCTGGGAACTCTCAAGATTTTCCGGGTTAAAAGAGATAAAAAGAAAAGCATTAAGCCATGCCCTGAATGTGCGCATGGTGGCGAAAAAGGCTGCACAAGAATTAGGAAAGCCTTATGAAGAATGTAATTTTGTTATTATCCATTTGGGAACCGGTATCACTGTTGCAGCTCATCTCAGAGGTAAACAGGTTGATTCTTCCAATGCAAATGAAGATGGGCCATTTTCCCCACAAAGGACCGGTGCCTTGCCAACAATGGGACTCGTTAAATTATGCTTTGAAGAAAAGTATCAGCTTTCTGATATGAAGAAAAAATTGAATAGGCAAGGCGGCATGTTATCGTATTTGGGAAGTGATGACATTCAGGAAATAGAGAACCGTATTACAGAGGGGGATAAAGAAGCAGAATTGGCATATAATGCCATGGTCTATCAGATTGCCAAAGAGGTCGGTGCCTATGCCGCTGTGTTAAAAGGCGAAATTCAGGCAATCATTATCACCGGGGGTATTGCCCATTCTAAAAGATTTGTAGATGGGCTAAAGGCATGGATTGGATTCTTGTGTAAGAAATTTTATGTTTATCCGGGTGAGGGTGAAATGAAAGCATTGGCACTTGGTGTGTTGAGGGTACTGAGAAAAGAAGAAGAGGTTAAGGAATACAAGTAAGTTGGTTAATTGAAGATTTGTGATTAGTGAATTGGACATAAAATCAGAATACTATCTATTATTAGTTTAGGTATTTTTATATCTCGGCAAATATTGACACGACTTACTTTCTGGATATAATCAGAATATATGAAATCTTTGCTTTCCGGCAATGAAGCAGTAGCACGTGGCGCATGGGAAGCAGGGTGCCATGTAGCTGCTGCATATCCCGGTACACCTTCAACTGAAATACTTGAAAATATTGTAAAATACCCTGAAATAAATACAGAATGGGCAACAAATGAGAAGGTTGCTTTGGAGGTTGTTGCCGGAGCATGTTTTGCCGGTGCGCGGGCACTTGCGGCGATGAAGCACGTAGGCTTAAATGTTGCAGCTGATCCCTTTTTTACAATGGGTTATTCTGGTGTAACTGGCGGTCTTGTAATTGTTTCAGCTGATGATCCAGGTATGTGGTCTTCCCAGAATGAACAGGATAACCGCCATTATGCAAGGCATGCGAAGGTTCCTATTTTAGAACCATCAGATTCAAATGAAGCAAAGCTTTTTACCAAACTCGGTTTTGAAATCTCTGAAAAATTCGATACACCGGTTTTATTAAGATTGACGACAAGAATCTGTCATTCAACCTGTCTGGTAGATCTGAAAAAGAGAAAAGAACAAAAGATTAAAGGCTATGTAAAAAACATTAAAAAGCGGCTTGTATTACCGGCTCATGCTCGATTACTACATGTAGTTGTTGAAGAAAGACTGAAAAAATTGGAGAAGTTCAGTG
>JAGMEL010000030.1 GCA_023128195.1 Caldifarciminota bacterium
AATGTTACTGCAGTTGGCGCCACCCATGCGAAAATTCGTGTTCAATACGCAGAGCAGATCACCTATTATTATCTTGACGATTCATCCGGTCCCTCAGTGGGCATCAATACTACAGGGCTCAAAGTATCGACCTGGATCGATCTTTGCGATGGTGCCAAAGCCGATGTTTATTTGCGTCTTGTGGGCATCGGCGGCGACGGCATCGTCAACCCGGCATTCGGCTTAATCGCGGTGCAGGTGAAATGATCCGCCATCTTATGGCGGAAAGGAGGTAAAAAATGGCAAGCGGTTGGACAAATAAAGGCAAGTACAGTGTTCTTGGTTGGGTCTATCGTGCAGATACCGAACCAACGAATTTCTATATGGCATTATTCACAAGTGCGGTAGCACCGACAGTAGATATAAATACTTTCGGTGAACTGACGCAGATAAATACTGGCAATGGTTATGCAACAGGCGGTTATCAGTTGACTGCCGGAGCGACTGATTGGGATGTTCATACAGAAGATGATACTAATGATTGGGCTCTAATTCAGAATAAAGATATTGTCTGGACAGCTTCAGGCGGATCTATCCCGAATGGTGGTAGTGGTGCAAGATGGGCATGTTTGACTGATGATAATGCAACAGAAGCCAGTAGATTGATTTTACACTGGTTCGATTTGGTTTCTGATAGGTCAGTATCTGATACCCAGACTTTGACTTTGCAGGATTGTGAATATAAAATAACATAAGGAGGCAATATGTCAGTAATCCCTAAGTGGATTAAAAAGTTGCCTGAGTGGGCAACGTACAACAGTAAAACAGGATTTGTCGATGTTGATCCTGATGTAGTATATCCAAAGTTCCTGATATTTATCGAGGAACACGATAAGGAATGTGCGGCTCAGAAAGTTGCTACTAAACCAACACAATATGCTCTTGAATTGGCAAGGACAGTATTCACAAGGGCACTAAAGAAAATTATGTATGACAACGGCGGCGGAAAGTTATTTTTACGGATTCTTGCTAAAGACAAAAAATGGGCATTAAAGAACTATCCTGTTGGCAAACCGTTAAGCAAGGCAGGCATATACCGAAAACTCGGCTGGGATAAACCGTTAGGCGTTCCGGTAAAGACACCTATTTAATGTAATGACTAAATCTATTTGCATCGTATATGACGATAGACCAAAAGTGTGCCGTGAGTTTCCGAGTAATGCTAATATGATAAAGGAATTCCCGTCTTGCTCGTATTCGTTTGATAAAAAAGGTAAACGGCATGGGGAGTGTAATGGATGTGGCGAATGTTGTATGCGACCTTATTTATATCTTCTTGAATTTGAAAAGAAATTCTGCGAAGAGCCATGTCCTTATTTAAGGAAAAATAAATGACAGAGGTTAAGAAACCTACTACATTTACTGAAGGAGCTTTGCTATTATGGGCTAACGAGGCTAATTGCTATGATCAGCAGGGAGTTGCTGGTGATGAAACTACATACGGTTATCAAACACTCGATACAGACGAAACTCCATCGATACGATTCCACACCTGGGAGACAAAGGGACAGACTTATACTGCTACAACATTAAAACTTAAATGGAAAACGTCTATTCAAACTGGCGATGACGAATTTGGTATTGAGTATACAAAAAATGGCGGTTCTAATTGGTATGATTTAGTCGTAAAGGGTGCTAACCGTTCAGTTGCATATACTACAGCACAGATTGCTTTAGATGCCAATCAGGATTTAACACAGGTAGAAGTCAGGGTTAATTCCGATAAAGTTAAGGGCGCTGATAATTGTCAATTACAGATTTCCGATATCTGGACAGAAGGCGAATACACTGGGGGTGTAACTGTTTCACCTGCACCAGCATCGGCTGCAAGTTCGGCGGTTATCGGTGCGATAATTCTCGGGTTAATTTCAATTACTCCAGCAACGGCTTCCGCAGTCAGTTCTTGCATTAATCCGGCAGTAGTTCAAAGTAGTTTAGCAATAACTCCCGCAAGTGCATCTGTAGCCAGTAGTGCCGCAGACCCATCTATTATTCTTGGCAATATTTCTATCGCGCCCACAACGGCATCGGCAGCAAGCAGTGCAGCTGATCCAATAGTTATTCAGAGTAATCTTACAATAGCCCCTGCGTCAGCAAATGTTGTTAGTTCCTGTGTTGATCCGGTAGTGGTGGAAGGTGGCGGTGATGTTGTAGTTACGCCAGCGCCAGCATCAGTGATTTCAAGTGCGGCAAATCCTACAGTTATTCTCGGTAGCATAACGATTATTCCAACATCTGCTTCAGCAATAAGTTCCTGTGCTAATCCGGTAGTGATAGAGGGTGGTGATGTCGTAGTTACACCAGAGGCAGCAAGTGTAATTAGTTCAGCTATAAGTCCCGCTGTTATATTAGGGAACATAAGCATAACGCCTACAACAGCGTCAGCAACAAGTAATGCTGCTAATCCTACAGTTATCCTTGGCAATATAATTATTATTCCGTCCAGTGCTTCGGTGATTGGTTCGTGCATAGATCCAACAGTAGTCGAAGGCGGCGGTGCACCAGGATATGTTACAGATGGGTTGCTTTGCTACTGGAAAATGGATGAGACGGGTGGCGTAGTTTTGGTTGACAACGAAGGTAATGTCCCGATGAATCTGAACGGGAATTATACACTTGGTGTTGAAGGAAAAAAGAATACCGCAGTTGAATTTGAAGATGATGGTGTTACTTCTGCTAATTCTGCCGACAATCCTTCTACTCTTATGAATCTAACTGCATTCTCAATTGAGTTTTTGGTAAAAATGTATTCATGGGAAGACCTTAGTCCTTATATAAGCGGATTAGTTTGTATAGATTCACTCCCCTATCATCCATTTTTAATTCGTTTTGGTGATGGCAGTATTCCAAAAGAAAGATTGCAGTTTTTGACAATGGTTACTCCATCGACTGCTAAAAAAATTAAAGCCGATTCTAATTCTGAATTAAATACTTGGTATCATGTAATATGCACCTGGGATGGCGATGGGACCAAAGATATGAAGATGTATATTGATAAACAACTTCAAACAGAAAATGGTCCCACAAGTAGTGCTACTCTTAAATATCATACAACCAATATACTTCGATTTGCTCAGGATGTTTGGCTAACATTACGACAGCTCGATGGTGTATTAGATGAAATTAGAATTTATGACCGGGCATTGACCCAAACTGAGGTTGACCAGAATTACTATGTTACCGAAACCCCGCCAGATACAGAGCCCCCGGCACCGCCAACCGGGTTATTCGTAGACACTCCGCCGGCTCGACCATCAAGACTTTGTATCGAGAACCCGAATCCAGCACCGGCAAGTCCGACAGGGATTGATATCGAAGATCCAGACCCAACACCGGCAAGACCGGCAGGGTTAATCATCGAGGAGGTATAAATGAGTGTAAGAATTGAATGGGATCAAAACACCGAGCCTGACATGTCTAAATACTACATCTATCGTCAGGTCGTCTCGACCGGCGAAATCACGAAAATTGACGAAGTTACTCATCCCACACATGAATACACTGATCCTGCTGGCGACAGTTCCTATCGTTATTTTGTCAGTGCCGTAGACACGAGCGCCAATGAAAGCGGTATGACTGGACCCGTGCGCCTGCCGCCAACCAATGACACCTGTTATGTGTACGATTCCTTCCGAACCGCTGAAGATGAACCCGCTGCGGGTACAAAAATATTCATGAAAATAATTTCACTCCCTTATGATTATCAAGGCTTTTTCTGGTCCGGCCAAGAGATTGAGGTTTCAACGGATGTTCAGGGTAACTGGGGCGTATATCTGCTACGAAAGGCGACTGTGCAGTTTGTGTGCGCAAATTTCGGTATCGAGGGCGATGATTATAGAAAAGAGATTCCTGATCAAGATTCCATTCGATTCGGAGATATGTCATAACAGATGTACAAATTAAAAAATATCACCAATAAAATCATCTGCGGGAATACCTTAACCGAGCTCAAAAAATTTCCTGATGACTGCATCGATACGGTTATAACCTCACCGCCATACTGGGGACTTCGTAATTATGGAGAATCGACCAAAACAATCTGGGATGGGGACCCGAATTGCAGACATAAGTGGTTGGATCATAATGTGTCTTTGATACACGAGAACCGTCAGGGATTAGGAAGATCCGGTCGACCGAGCAAAGCCGCAGCCGGTAAACATGCTTACGTGCACGGATTCCAAACAGCGTACGCTGGTTTTTGTGAAAAATGCGGTGCATGGTATGGTCAATTAGGATTAGAACCGACCATGGCTATGTTTATCGATCATTTATTACAAATAACCGCTGAGTTGAAACGAATTTTAAAACCGACCGGCATAATTTTCTGGAATCATGCTGATGCGTATGCCTCTACCGGCACGCGGCGATTCGATGACAATAAATACGGCGGTAAATCAGGCACGCATTGTGGCAGAGCCAGGATTGATAATTATGCTACAAAATGTATGCTATTACAAAATTATCGTCTCATCACCCGGATGGTCGATGAGCAAAATTGGATTTTGCGAAATAGAATAATCTGGTATAAACCGAATCACATGCCTTCGAGCGTAGATGACCGATTTGCGAATGCTTATGAAACGATTTTTATGCTGGTTAAAAATACTAAGGTGCAATATTGTTATAATGAAAAAACAATGTTTATGGCAGATAGTAAACCAAAGATAATGAATATAGGGTTTGATTGGGAATGGCGGACGTGTCCCAAGTGTAATGGTAAGGGCAGAATTAAAATAAAAAGCAGATATAAGAGATGCACTCGCTGTAAGACGACCGGTAAGGTTAGATATACGTTCTGGCATAGTTTGGGATACTGGTTTGACCTGGGTGCAGTGAGAGTGCCGCACAGCATCTCAACATTAAAAAGAATCAAGTATCCGATAAATCCTTATGGCGATGGCGGGATGGGTATTGGATGTCGAATGACCGGCAGTAAGAAGGGTAATGTCGGCCATAAGATGTTAGAGCTTAATCCCATGGGCAAAAACCCTGGTGATGTGTGGAAGATCCCGACGCAAGCATTCCCTGGGGCTCATTTCGCTACGTATCCTGAGAAGTTAGTCGAACCGATGATAAAATCTGCATGCCCGGAATGGGTTTGTAAAAAGTGTGGCAAAGCACGTGTGAGAATAAAGAAGACGAAGTATATCCTTGCTGGAGGAAAGAATGCACATAGTAAAAATTTATCAGAAGAGGCAAAGAAAAGTATGACAAATCCAGGTCCCGCTGGGATGAAACACGGCAGAGCTTTTGCACAGCATTATACGATAGGCTGGACAGATTGCGGCTGCAATGCCGGTTGGCAAGGAGGTATAGTTTTGGATCCATTTATGGGCAGTGGCACGACAGGGCTGGTAGCTGTGAACCTGGGTCGAAGCTACTCAGGGATAGAGATAAACCCTGATTATATTAAGATGGCAGAGGAGCGGATAGCGGCTGCCTCGAGGGGTGATAAGAAGAGGCAACGGAGGGCAGCTTGAGGTGTCAAGTTTTAGGGCAAAAATGGGCTAAAGCAGGCAAAAACTTGACAGTATTTGTGGTTTAGACCAAATGACACGGAGTTTACATAATTGACCAAATGACACGATCACAGAAATAATTCGTCGCAATCGGCAACAGTAACCTCATCAATGCAATTACCA
>JAGMEL010000300.1 GCA_023128195.1 Caldifarciminota bacterium
ATAATAATTACGGAAGAATTGTAATAGGATTAAAGTATAATTACAGTAACTAACAAATAAAAAATACAAATTGGGTCAGACAGAAAATAAGGAAATGAACGATAGATATACCCAATTTCCCAGTATTCCAGCATTCCAACATTACACCATTCCAACATTCCAGCATTCCATCATTGAGTCCACTCCGAAAAGTAAAAATATTTATTTGCTAAATTAAAAAATATTTGTAACTTTAGGCAAGAAATAAACACTCTAAAAAATGTACCGTAAAAGTCGAGAATATACCGAGCCAGATATTTTTACAGGATCATCACAATTATTAAGTTCCCAAAAGCTTAAAATAATGGATTCTAATAACCATTGGCATAATATATTTTTCAAAGAAATCACAAGTTCAATAAATGAAAATGTATTTAAAGTTTTATATCCAAGTAATACAGGTAGACCAAATTCGCCTTTAAGAATACTTGTTGCTATGCAGGTTCTTAAGGAAGGGTTTAACTGGTCAGATGAGCAATTATTTAATGAATGTCGATTTGATTTGCTGGTTATGCGTGCTTTAGGTTTGACCAATTTAAACGATGAAATACCTGCTGCCAGCACTTATTATGATTTCAAGGCCAGATTGACAAAATATCAACAACAGACAGGGGAAGATTTATTTACTATGGCTTTTTACGAACTCACTAGAGCACAAGCAAAAACATTTAATGTTAATGGTAGCAAAGTGAGGATGGATTCAAAGTTAATAAGCTCCAATATTGCAGCATGTACAAGGTTACAATTAGTTATAGGGATTTTGCAGAAATTTTACAAAAGTCTATCAGAAAAAGACAAGAAAAAAATAATGAAAAAACACCGTATAACTTTGGAAGGCTTATTAGAAAAGGATGCCCAATCATATGTTTATCCTTTGAGCAATAAGGATAAAATACTAAGGTTAAAGAATTTTGGGAAAGTTTACAGATATTTGCTTCAAAAATTTAATAGCACTGATAGCTCAGAATATGACCATCTTTTCCGTCTTTATGATGAACAATACCAAGAGAGTCAAAAAGAAATAACCCCAAAACCCAGACAGGAAATAAAAGGCAATACACTTCAATCCCCACATGATGACCAAGCCACATATCGCTATAAAGACAGCGGACAAAAAAAGCAAAGCATAAGGGGTTATGTCTCAAATATTACAGAGACATGTGGGCATCAGCTCATAAACCTTATTACAAATATCCAAACTGCAACCGCAACAACATCTGATGATTATTTTTTTCAGTCAGCAATTGAAAACAGCGAACAGGTAACAGGACAAATAAAAAAAGCATGGACAGACGGAGCATACAACTCTGTTGACAATCTTGACTTTGTTCAGTCTCGTAACCAATCACTTGAGTGGTACCTGAATGCAATACAAGGAGAAAAGGGACTTTATGAGTTTGAATGGGTAGGTAGCGATCTAATGGTAAAAGACCTTAGAACCAGTAAAACACAAAAAGCACTAAAAACCACAAAAGGCAAATACAGAATTAATAATACTCCGGGCAACAAAGATAAATACCGATATTTTGAACCAAGAACTGTGGCAAATTACTTTAGAAGGCTTGAAATAGAGGCACAGCCTGATGATATAAAAAATGTACGACCAAATGTGGAATCGACAATACATCATGTTTTCTATCATCTTAATGGGGCAAAAAGCAAATACCGAGGACTGACCAGAAATCATATGTTTATCATTTCCAGGGGTATCTGGGTTAATTTTAGGAGAATCCAAAAATATGTTAATGGAAAACCATTTAGAGTTGCTTTAGAAACAATATTTTTAGAAAATGTAAGTGTTAAAATCCTTAAAAATGCCTTGTTAGAAATTATTTTAATGATTTTGGGCTTATTTGTGTTTTACTTTAAAAACGAAAAAGTACAACTGATAGAAATGCGCAATTGAAAAACAAAAACTATGAGTTGTTTTATAAAAACAAAAAGGCGAGTTTCTGGAGTGGACTCATCACTCCATCATTCCATTCTACTCTTGCCTCTTATCAAACTCCCTGACACCTATGTCAAGGAAATCAATATATTCGTCAATATCTTTATCATAAGCCCTTGGTTCAACTAAAAGCCCTTCATTATGGTCAAGTAAAACATAATAGGGCTGTGCATTAACATTAAATTTTGATATTTGAAAATCAGTGTTTTTTCTCCCAATGGTTTTTTTAACCTTTCCATCAACA
>JAGMEL010000301.1 GCA_023128195.1 Caldifarciminota bacterium
GATTCAGGAATATATCAGGATTGTGATGTTCCTCCGCATTATGATCCGATTCTTTCAAAATTGATAACCTGGGCAGAAACAAGGCAAATGTCAATTACCCGCATGTCTAATGCTTTAAAAAACTACATTATTTTGGGTATAAAAACGAATATTGGGTTTTTGAAACGCATCATGGACACAAAGGAATTTATTAATGGTAATTATCATACCCATTTTATTGATGAAAACGAGTCTGATTTGATTATAAAACATGAGAAGATACATAATGCCTTGATTGCTGCAGCATTAATAGGTTTGGAAAAGAAATCAAGACCAAGAGAGGGAATTACAGGGTTTTCACGTACTGAAACGACGCCCTGGCAAGAGCTTGGACATTGGGAAATATGCAAACACTGATGTATATGCAGGATCGCTTTGTTTCTCGAAAAATCTCGAAACACGCTCGCCCCGTTAAATAAAAAGATGACTTATGATATACAAAGGAGAAAAGTTTAACGACTACATTAATTTGGGTAAAGATACCAGAATTCTTGTATTTAACAGGGCTCGCAGGATCGTCCCGCCATTAATAATGGCGAAACTCGCAGGAGACGCAGGATCGTCCCGACATTGGTCGGGACTCGCCAAAGAAAGAACAGGGCGAGCCCCGTTAAATAATAGAAAGAAACTTGCAATGTCTACAGAAAACAAGTTTAGCAACAAGATTAATGTGGTAAAAACCACAAATATCTTGTATTTAACAGGGCGAGCCGCAGGCGATACTGCGAGTCCCGAAGGGACGATACTGCAAATCCGCCATGTTGCGTGGCGGATGATACTGCGATTACTGCGTTTATAGGTTTGTTTATGAAATATAATTTTTTACATTTAAATAAAACATATAAAATTAAAATAGAAAAAAGTGGTGATGTTTATACCACAGTAATTGATAATATTACATACGAAGTTACAGACTTTACGGCGAGGCAAAATTCTATTTCGTTCAAACTGGGCAATAAACTTTGTAGTATCTATTTTGCTGAAGAAAAAGGGAAGACGCATTTAGCCATTGATGGTGATTATTTCGTTATTGAATTGGAAAAAGGAAAGGCTATTAGCGTTAAAGGACCAGTACAGCAAAAAGGAAATAGTGTAGCGTCACCAATGCCCGGGTTGTTGGTAAAGATACCGGTTGCAAAGGGAGATGAGGTTACTACAGGTACAATTCTGGCAATTGTTGAGGCAATGAAGATGCAGAATGAATTACGGGCACCGCGTGATGGTGTTGTCAAAAAGATAAACTATAAAGAAGGTGAACAGGTTGATGCCCTGAAGCCGATAGTGGAATTGGAGTAGGAATACGTTTAACGTATTTGTAGCTGTATGTCAATGCCCGATAACTTTTAACAATGATTGGAGGTACGGTATATGTATAGTAAAAAGGTAATGGATCATTTTATGCATCCAAGAAATGTTGGTGAGATTAAGGATGCAGATGGCAAAGGTGAAGTTGGTAGTCCAATATGTGGGGATCTGATGACTTTTTATATTAAAGTAGAGAATAATAAAATAAAGGATGTGAAATTCAAGACTTTTGGTTGTGGTGCTGCCATAGCTGTATCCAGCATGGTCAGTGAACTGGCGAAGGGAAAGTCGATTGAAGAGGCTATGAAGATTACTAATAAGATGGTTGTTGGTGAGCTTGACGGGTTGCCACCCCAAAAATTGCATTGCTCAAATCTGGGCGCCGATGCACTGCACAAAGCGATTGAAAATTATCTTGAAAAGAAAAAAGCAAGGTAGAGTTTGAATCTCTACAGCAAGCAAGGAGGTAAAATGACTTATAATAATATAATTACAGAAACCGACGGTAAAATAGGGATTGTGAAGATTAATCGCCCTGATGTTCTCAACGCAGTTAATGTTGAGACCATCCTTGAGATTGAAACGGCAGTGAAAGAATTTAGTAATAATACAGATATTTTTGTGATAATTATCACTGGTGAAGGAAAGTCTTTTGTAGCAGGTTCTGATATCTCACGACTGGCTGAGATGGATTCTTTGAAGGCGAGGGTGTATAGCCAGATCGGTCAACGTGTTTTATCGTATATAGAGAATGTTGAAAAACCTGTAATTGCTGCAGTGAATGGTTATGCCCTTGGGTCGGGTTGCGAACTTGCCATGGCATGTGATATAAGGATTGCCTCAGAAAAGGCTAAATTTGGCCAGCCCGAAGTAAAACTCGGATTAATCCCTGGACATGCAGGAACCCAGCGTCTGGCAAGGCTGGTCGGTGTTGGCAAGGCAAAAGAGTTGATATTTACTGGAGATTTGATTGATGCCCAGGAGGCAATGAGGATTGGTCTTGTTAACAAGCTTGTAGCTCCGGATAAGATAATTGAGGAAGCAAAGAATATCGCACACAAAATTTCTGAGGTTGGTCCATTTGCCGTGCGCCTGGCTAAGACAGTTATTAATCGTGGTATTGATGCTAATCTTACAACTGCAAGTTCTTATGAAATGGAAGCCTTTAGCATTCTATTCTCAACTGATGAGGCAAAAGAAGGCATGAAGGCATTTTTAGAAAAACGAAAGCCCAAATGGGATAAATAGTGAAAATCCTAAGCACTAAACCCTAAATTCTAAACAAGCACAAATGACAGAAATTATAAATTCAAAACATTTTGAACATTTGAATTTGGAATTTAGTATTTGTTTAGAATTTCGATATTAGGATTTAGAGTTTTCCGAAAGAAAGGAGGTTTTTGATGACATTAGATGATAGATTAGAAAATGTAGCTATAATTGGTGCTGCGGGAAAGATGGGTAGTGGTATCGGTGTTTTAATTGCTCAGGAGATGGCAAGACTTAAATTGAAACCGGAGAATAAGGATAAAATATATCGATTAAATCTTATTGATATCAGTGAAAGTGCATTAGACGGGTTACGTGGTTACATGAAAGCACAACTTGTAAAGCGGACGGAAAAATCTACTGTACTTTTAAGAAGAATATATGAGAATCGGAAAGATTTAGTAGAGAATGCCGATATAATAAATGCGTTTGTTGATGCGTCATCTGCAGTATTAAATTTCACTACAGATCTGAATACAGTAAAAAATGCCCATTTGATTTTTGAGGCAATCGTTGAGAATGAAAAGATAAAAATTAAGGTCTATAAAAAATTAAAGAAATTATGTTCAAATGATACATTGTTCTTGACTAATACATCGAGTATCCCTATTTCTTATCTTGATGAAAAAGCTGGGCTTGACGGTAGATTAATAGGTTATCACTTTTATAATCCTCCGGTAGTGCAACGTTTAGTTGAAGTAATAACTGCGAAGACCACTATCGAAGAGTTAGAAAATATAGGTCAAGAAATAGGCAAACGTTTGCGCAAAAAATTGGTACCGGCTAATGATATAAGTGGTTTTATAGGTAATGGTCATTTTATCCGTGATGGTCTTTATGCGATTAGTGAAGTAGAAAGGTTAAAAGGAAAATACAGGTATCCAGGTGCTGTTTATATCATGAATAGAATCACTCAGGATTTCCTTGTGCGACCTATGGGCATTTTCCAGCTCATTGATTATGTTGGTATAGATGTGTTCCAGTGTATATTAAAGGTAATGCGCACGTATCTTGGTGATAAAACCTTAAAGAGTAAACTCGTTGATAAAATGGTTAAGCAAAATGCATTGGGTGGACAGTATGCTGACGGTTCCCAAAAAGACGGTTTCTTAAAATATGAGAGGAATCGCCCGGTAGGTATTTATAATTTTAGAAAGCAGGAATATTTTATTATTGAAGATAAATGGAAGAAAAAGACGGATGCAAAAATAGGGCCGCTACCCGACGGATTTGCTCCGTGGAAATCATTACTTATGAATCCTAAGAAGGAAGATGCTCTATCAAAACATTTTGATAATCTAAAGAAAATGGATACACTTGGTGCAGGACTTGCCATCAATTTTCTCAAAAAAACTAAAGAAATTGGTGAAAAGTTGGTGAGTGATGGTATAGCAAACTCAAGTGATGATGTTAACGCAGTCTTAACCAATGGTTTTTATTGGCTCTACGGACCGATAAATAATTACATCTAAACAAATGCAGGATCGCTGCGCTCGCAGGATCATTTCATTCGCAGGAGATGCAGGATCGTCCCGACATTGGTCGGGACTCGCTAAAGAAAATATATGGCGAGCTGAAGGCGATACTGCGAGTCCCGAAGGGACGATACTGCGAATCCGCCATGTTGCGTGGCGGATGATACTGCGATTACTGCATTTTTTTTAAAAGGAGGTTTCCATGTCATTTTTCAGGAAAAAAATTTATGCCTGTGCTGGTTTTAATACAGTTTCCTTAGGCTCTGGTAGAAAAGAATTTCATCCGAAAAAACCACGTCCCGGGATTGAACACTATATAAAAGAAGCAGGTCTTGGGACAATAGAGCAAATTGAAAATCCAGCAAATATTGATGAAGGCGTTATTGGAAATTTTGTTGCCGAACGATTCTGTAAACAGGGTAATCTTGGTGGTTTTTTCCCGATTGTGCATCCTACATTTCAGTACAAACCCTGTATTCGTGTTGAGGGTGCGTGTGATTCTGGAGGTTTAGCACTGGTGGTTTCCATAAAAACAATTCTGGCTGATCTTGCTGATGTCATTCTCGCTATTGGCGTCGAGATCCAGAATTCAGTAAAGGCTATCTATGGTGCAGATTATCTTGCTGCAGCTGGTTGGTATTCAGGTGAGAGGAAAAAGGGTCATGCCTATTTTTTCCCGGATCAATTTTCCCAGCGTGCTGGTGCCTGTTTTGAAAAGTTCGGTTATGATAAAATCCGTGCTGGAATGTCGCAATGGTATGTTAATGCAATCGAAAATGCACGTAAGAATCCTAAAGCGCAGGAGTTCCATAATAAAAATCCAGAGCTGTACGCTACGGGTATGACATCGCCTAATCCTAAAGTATTCTGTGAATATATCAATGTTTTTGACTGTTCAAAAGTTTCAGATGGAGGCTCAGCATTGTTATTTGCTTCAGAAGAAGGACTCAAAAAGATCGGTGTGGACAAGAAAGATGCAGTTGAGGTGGTTGCCTATGCACAGGTCCAGGACAATTTAACAACACCTCCACCTGATTTAACCAAACTTTCTACTTGCGAGATTGCGGCAAAACGTGCGTACGAACGTGCTGGTATTAAACCTGAAGATTTGAGTGTGCTTGATGTCCACGATTGCTTTACTATTGCTGGTGTATTGGCAATAGAGGCAGCAGGTGTTGCTGGCTATGGTGAAGGTGCAGACTTTATAAAAGACGGTAAAACAAAAACAGACGGTGTTATACCTACTAATGCTACTGGAGGATTGATCGGCTACGGTCATCCAACCGGTGCTACTGGTGTTCGTCAGGCAGTGGATGTTGTTCATCAACTTTTAAACAAAGCTGAAGAATGCCAGGTTAATATTCATCCTGACCGACCTTTTGGTATGATGTCAAGTATGGGTGGTAATGATAAGACCGTCGCAGCGATGGTATTTAGGAAAACAGAATGATTTCGTTGTACGTTGTAAGGCGTCGCCGCCAGTATCGTTGTACGGTGTCGTTGTAAGTTCAATACTGAGCCACGATGAACTACCGACGAAAAACCATACTGGCCCTGTGAAATAATTGAAAAGGACTTGTGATCGAGTGAAAATGTGCGTTCAATAACACAATTAATATGGTCGAATATATAATCTCTTGTATTTCACGGGGCTGGCCGCTATGCCGTATAACCATTAACGATACCTGTCCCCTTTTATGATTATCGGCAAAAAATTATATTACTTTGACAGCATTGATTCAACAAATCTCTATGCGAGATCTTTAATCAATAAGGCACCCGAGGGAACTGTAGTACTTGCCGATCAACAAACCGAGGGTAAAGGTAGGTTCGGCAAAAAATGGTATTCACCAGAAGGTGGTATATGGATGTCAACTATACTCAAACCAGGAAATGTTTCGTTAATATCAATTACCGCAGGTGTCGCAGTCTGTGAAACATTTCATATTAATGGTATTATCCTCGGTCTAAAATGGCCCAATGACATTCTATTAAATGGCAAAAAAGTTGCTGGTATCCTTACCGAAATTATTGATGATACAATCATTTTGGGTATAGGTATAAATTTAAACATTACTAAATTCCCTGACGAACTTGATGGTATTGCAAGCTCAATTTTTCTTGAGACAAAAAAACACCTGGATAAGAAAATGATCTGTAATCTTTTATATAAACAACTCGATGAATTCTATTCGATGTTAAAAAACAATATGACATTTGAGATCCTAACAAAATGGCGGCATTACGCAGTCTTACTCGGTAAAGAAGTTATTGTTGAAATGGGTGATGAAAAGCTGAGCGGTAGGGTACTCGATATTAATAATAATGGTGCCTTGGTAATCATGCGACCTAATGGCAGAATTGATTATATTCTTGGTGGTGTATGCTACATGAAAAAAAATGATGGTAGATTTTAGATGAATGATGATAGATAAATGGAAGATAATAGCACAGTGCATAGCGCAGAGGGCTTAGTGTACAAAAAAGGAAATTCCTACAAAAGGTATTTACACTATGCTCTTTGCCCTATGCTCTTAGCTTGTTAACTATGATTCAAATATACACTGGTAATGGTAAGGGTAAGACTACTGCTGCTTTAGGTTTAGGGTTGAGGGCAGTTGGTCACGGCCTTAAGGTAATAATGATTCAGTTTATGAAAGGTGAGATTAACTATGGAGAACTTGAATCAGTCAAGCACCTACCCAATTTTAAAATCGAACAATATGGACGTCCGGATTTTGTTAATCCTGAAAATCCTGATAAAGAAGACATTCGTTTAGCAAGGCAGGCACTAAAAAGGGCGGCAAAGGTTATTAAAGATAAACAATTTGACATAATCATTCTCGACGAGATAAATGTGGTTGTTTCATTTGGTTTAATCAAGGTTGAGGAAGTAATTGAATTAATTAAAAAAACCTCCAAGAAAACAGAACTTATTCTTACTGGCCGTTATATGCCGGAGGAATTTGTGGAGTACGCAGATCTTATAAGTGAGGTTCGAGAGGTAAAGCACCACTTCCAGTCTGGTGTGCCTGCAAGAAAAGGGATAGAATACTGATTAAAAAGATTATAAAAAAGATTACAGTGATTTTTCCTTTTTTATCTCTGTAATCTATCCGTATCTTTGTAATCACTTAATTGTTATTGACATTTTGAGTAAATTACGTAGAATAGACCAGGAGGTTACATGATCATCTCAGCAGAAAAAATATATAAGAGATTTGAAAATAAGTACAAAGCGGTTAATGTTGCAGCGTTAGAAGCAAGAAAACTAAAAGATGAGCAGACAAAGGGTTTGTTGGAAGATCATATCAAGCCAGTTTTTGAGGCGATTAGAAGATTAATTGCTGGGAAGATAAGGTATAAAGAAGATTGAGGGTTATCGTTGGTATATGCGGCTCAATTGCTGCATATAAGTCTCTTGAGTTAATAAGGCTTCTAAAAAAAGAAGGTGCTGATGTCAAGGTGATTTTGACAAAATCAGCACTCAATTTTATTACACCGTTAAGCTGTCAAACGCTGTCGGCAAACGAGGTTTTCATTAATCAGTTCATCTTGACCAAAAGTATTAAACATCTTGCTCTATCTCAATGGGCAGATATACTCGTTATTGGACCTGCTACAGCAAATATTATTGGTAAGACAGCCAGTGGTATTGGCGACGATCTGCTTTCGACGACTATTCTGTCTTTCCAAAAACCAGTTCTGTTTGTACCGGCAATGGATACCGGAATGTGGCAGAATAGGATTGTTCAAAAGAATGTGAAGACATTAAAAGCGACGGGTTATTATTTTGTAGAACCAGGGATTGGTTCTCTTGCCTCAGGTAAAATTGGTAAGGGTCGTTTTCCTCAG
>JAGMEL010000302.1 GCA_023128195.1 Caldifarciminota bacterium
ACTGAAGAGGATGTGGATTCTTTAAGAGTGATAACAAATCGTTCTTCTGGGAAAATGGCATTAGAGCTTCTCTATGCAGTTATTTGTCGCGACGGACAGGCAAAAGGTATATTTGGTGAAACTAGTGTATGTTTACCAGAGGGGATGGATATCTTAAGGGTAAGAAGGTCTGAAGAAATGTTACAAAATCTTAAAGACAATATTGCCTGGTGTGATTGTTTAATAATGGCGGCAGCAGTCAGTGATTATAAACCGTATTCAAAGAGTTCAGAAAAGATTCATACTGAAAAACTGAATCTTAAACTGAAGAAAAACAGAGATTTACTTAAGGAACTCAGTAAATATAAAGGCCGAAGACTTATGGTTGGTTTTTCTCTTGAAGATAAAGACCATTTGAAAAGAGGTAGAGAGAAATTGGACTCAAAAAAATTAGATTTAATAGTACTCAATTCAAGTGATGCAATTGGGCGTGATGAGGTTAATGCGCGGATATTAAAAAAGAGGGGTAAGATCATTAAAATAGGACAGGTAGGTAAATGGCAACTGGCAAATAAAATTCTGGATGAGTGTATAACAGAAATGACCGCCAAAAAATAAATCAAAAAGAAAATTTAGTATATGGAAGAAAAACGTATTCCCCCACATTCACTCGAGGCTGAAGAGGCAGTGCTCGGTGCTGCACTGCTTGATTCAAAAGCCTTGCCAAAGGTAATGGAGATTTTGGAAGAGGCACATTTTTATTCAGCGGCAAATCAAAAGATATATAAAGCAATTTTAGATCTGTTTAATAATAATGTTACTGCTGATTTAATAACAGTTACAGATTGGCTCAAACAGAATAAGATGCTTGATAATATTGGTGGTCCTGAGTATCTATCAACTATTGTTGGTAATGTTCTTACAACCGCAAATGTTGAGCATCATGCAAGGGTAATACTGGACAAGGCAATAAAGCGTGACATTATTCAAACTTCAATGGAGTTGTTAAAGAGCAGTTTTGAAGATAGTCAAAGAGCTGCAGAACTTGTAGATTACGCACAAAATTCTGTATTTCAAATAAAGGAGAGCGGTTTAAGAAAGGAACCTGTCCATATAAGAAGCTATATTACAGGTATTTTAGAAGCTGCTGAAGCAATGCGTGGCCGGCGTATGATAACCGGTGTAGAAACCGGGTACTATAAACTTGATGAATTGACTTCAGGATTTCAAAAAGGTGATTTCGTTGTAATCGCGGGCCGTCCATCAATGGGTAAAACTGCTTTCGTATTGAATATTGCGGCACATGCAGCAGCAAAAAATAATGAACCGGTTGGAATATTTTCATTAGAGATGTCAGGTGAAGCACTTGTGCAGAGATTATTGTGTAGTGAAGCCGAAGTCAGTCTGCGTAATCTTCGGCGGGGGATGTTGTCAAACCAGGATTGGGTTAATCTCGCAACAGCTGCAGGTAACCTTGATAAGGCGCCGATCTATATTGATGATTCTGCAGATCTTAATATCTATGAATTAAAGGCAAAGGCAAGACGCCTAAAGGCTGAAAGTGACATACAATTATTAATACTCGATTATCTTCAACTATTAGAAGGACCGAGAGCTTATAAAAGTCCGTCAAGACAGCAGGAGATATCTGATATATCAAGGGCACTCAAGGCTTTGGCAAAAGAATTGAATATTCCGCTTGTTATTGTTTCTCAGTTATCAAGGATGCCTGAGCATCGTCCTAATAAAAGACCATTGTTGGCTGATCTCAGGGAGAGTGGTGCAATAGAACAGGATGCAGATGTTGTAATTTTTATTTTTCGGGATGAAGTATATGACCGGGATACAGAAAAGAAGGGTATTGCAGAAGTGAATGTGTCAAAACAACGTAATGGCCCGACCGGTATGCTCGAACTGGGATTTCAAGGTGAGTGTACTTTGTTTACAAATATAACATTCCGCGAAGAAGTAGCCGTTGAAGAGGAAGAAGAGCATGAACCTTTTTAGTTTGATAGGTGATTTTTCCGTATTTTTTTTCCGTAGTTTGTTTATATCCTGGAAAATCAAGACTACAAAGTGGCGGATTTTGGAACAAGTTTATCATATCGGAATTGGCTCACTACCGATCATAATAGTTATTGCAATATTTACGGGATTGGTTTCAATTGTTCAAACCTCATACCAGTTGATCGGCACAGTGCCCCGGTATATTCTTGGTACAACATTGGGCAGAATGGTGATGATTGAACTAGGACCTATCCTTACTGCTCTCATGGTTAGTGGCAGATGTGCATCGTCTATGGCTGCAGAAATAGGTACAATGCGGGTTACGGAGCAGATTGATGCCCTTGAGGTTATGGCAATCGACCCTTATCGCTTTTTGAATCTTCCGCGTATTATCGGGATATTTATCGCTTTACCAATACTTACTGTTATCTCAGAATTTGTTGCCCTGATTTGTGGTGCCGTATATGCACATTACTTTCTTGATGTTCCTTTTAGTGTTTTTAACTACGGTCTTACTCATTATTTCTATGCAAAGGATTTCTTCGGTGGTTTGATAAAATCTCTATTTTTCGCATTGGTGATTGCAGCCTCGGGTTGTTATTTTGGGTTTAAGGTAAAAGGTGGTGCAAAGGAAGTGGGCAAGGCAGCTACTTATGCGGTTGTTACAGCATCGATACTCATACTTGTTTTAGATTTTTTGGTAGCTCTCGTAATATTCGGATGATAGAAGTAAAGAACGTATCAAAGAAATTCGATTCACTTATTGTTTTGGATAATGTAAGTTTTAGTGTTGGTGATGCACGTCTTATTGTTATCCTTGGTCCTTCAGGTACGGGTAAAACGGTTCTTTTAAAAGCAATATTAGGGCTTACGCCAGTTGATAGTGGTGAAGTTCTGTTCGATGGAAAATCTATTCAGGCAATTGACGAAAGTGAAATTTACGAGATACGTAAAAATATCGGCTTTGTATTTCAGGGTACTGCCTTATTCGATTCAATGAATGTGTTAGATAATATTGCATTACCCATTGTTGAACACACCTCAGCATCTACTTCAGAAGTCAAGGATAAAGTTGTGCAAATTTTAGAGATTATTGGAATGTCCGGGAAAGAAAAACTCTATCCCCGTTCGCTCTCAGGCGGTATGAAGAGACTTGTCGCTGTTGGAAGGGCACTTGCTCTTGATCCGAAATATCTTTTTTATGATGAACCGACGACGGGACTCGATCCAATTATGAGAGACAGGGTCGTTAACTTAATCATAGATTTGAAAAAAAAATATGCAAAAAGTGGTATTGTGGTCACACATGATCTTGACACTGCTAAAGCAGTGGGGGATGAGATCTATATGTTAAAAAAAGGTAAAATCAGTAAGGTGAGACAGATCAGAAAGGAAGTATACAATGGGTAAACACATGAAAGAAACCTTGGTTGGTATATTTATTATTGCAGGGATAGTTGTTTTTATTATATTGTACATCTGGCTTTCTGGGAGAATCGGGTTAAGAAATACTTACGATGTGGTTGTATATTTCGAAGATGTAACAGGATTAAGAATTGGTGATCCGGTCACGGTGTTCGGTATTGAAAAAGGAAAAGTTAAATCGCTTGAAATTGACCGTGAGAATGTCAAGACGATTATTGCCCTGGATCGCGATATTATATTGCCTAAAGATACGAAGATTGTAGTTCGTTCAGTCAGTTATGTTGGTTCAGATAGATATGTAAAGATTACGCCGGGTAGGGACGAAGAGATTCCAGATGTCTATTATGGTGTGAGTGAAGCGCTTGATCTTGAGTCAATGGCGACCCAGTTCGATAGTCTTTTCACATCGTTCAAGAACTTTAACATGGGTGAACTGACTGAAGTCGCCGCTGAGCTCTCTCGTAATATTGATAAGAATATTACGAGGCTTGTAGATATGATGCAAAAACCTACGAGCAAAATTGATGCTGTGGTCGAAAAAACCGAGGATGTGGTTGAAGAGTTAGATTCTCTTATTATGTTATTGAAAGGAGACGGCGCGATTGGTAAATTGCTGACATCTGACGAATTATACGAAGAGGTCAGGCAAACTAATCTGGCTCTAAAAGACCTTCTTGAGGACATTAAGGAAAATCCGAAAAGATACATAAATATAAAAGTATTTTGATAGACACACGTTGTTCGTTTTACGGCATAGCAGCCCGTATAGTCTTTGGGCATAGTTATACGGCTAAACATGGAACGATAAACGGTTGACGACTAACGATATTTTATGAGTACTAAATTTGTCTGCCAGAATTGTGGTGCATCATCACCAAAATGGTTGGGAAGATGTCCTGCCTGTGGTGAGTACAATACAATGGTTGAGGAAATCATTGAAAAAAAGATATCACGGAAGAAATCCAGACTATTAATACCGC
>JAGMEL010000303.1 GCA_023128195.1 Caldifarciminota bacterium
GCCATAGTTGTCATATTCATAATATCTGGTTTCATATGTCTTTGCGCCATCATTAATTCTTTGTTTTTTGATTATTGGTATACTATCTGAGGTGATCCTTTGTGTGGCATCAGTCCCTGATATTTTTCTTTTTAGTAGTTCATCATTGTTATCATAAAAATTTGTACTATCTAAAACACCGTAATAATCTAACCCTTTGGTTATACCCCATGCTGTATCGTGTGGTGGATATGGGTCAGCGTTATACCAGCGATATCCTCCTCGAAACCGCGACATTTGGTAGTTGCCTTCGGGAAAAGTAACAGTAACGGAATCAGCATTGGTTATCGTCTTCCAGTGCCCACCTGCATTACTGAAATACCTGAATACTCTTGAATATATAGTGGTATCAGGAGATGACCAGGGACATCCTGATATTAATCTGCTAATTCCTCTTGTATAATGTTTTGTCCACTCGGTATTGGTGTACATATCCGGAGGATAAATTGCTATATTAGGTATGTAATAATTAAAGGTTTCATATTCATGTACAATAGAATCACCGCCGGATGTATGTACTTCGGTTAATTCAAAATAGTCGTTATAATCGTAATAGATTGAATCGCCATTAGGATAGATGACTGATTTAAGAAGAAAAGTTGCAGCACCAAATGAGCTGAAAGGCGAAGACGCAGTCCAACAATCATAATCGTAGTGATAAATGATTTTAGCATCTACACAATCAAATCCCATGAATTTTACACTATCAAGACTGCGATAGGAATCGCCATAATGAAGATCATGATAAAAAGTTATTTTTTCACTGGTGGAAGTTTTTAAAGAATCCAAGCAATTATTATTATCATTATAGAAGAAATCTGTAATATTACCATTTGTATCAATGGTTTTTGTTAAGTAACGTACATTGTCGTGCTCAAAATCAAATATCAATCGTGCACCATTGCCTGTTTTAATTGTATTATCTTGAAGGAGCATAAACGAACCATCAGTTGAAATATATTCAGCACCTGAGCGGTGTTTAAAATAGATGTGCATACCACCCGAAGTCTCGAATATTTTTCCACTATCACCAGAAGCCCAGATTCTGCCAAAATGCAGATCCCAACCAGAGCCCATCCATGAGCAGGATTTGAGAGTAGCACTATTGTATTCCACAGCCACGCTATCTGCAGACCAGATTTTACTATTGTAGAATCTTGTTACTGAAATTCCACCATGTCTGCCGGGCACAGAAACATCTGTTTCATTAAGGAGCAAAGCTCCATTTATCGGCGTCACACCTATCCGGTACGGTTGAGTATTCAAACGATTAATACCATTTTGATAATTTTCATTCCAGGCTTGTATATAGCCTATTAGCCAATCTCGATAGTCTTTCCGATACTTCTGTCGTAAGTACTCAGGCAGGGGTAAATTACCAGACCAATAATAAGGATTTTCAACTCCGGGAATGTCCATTTTGTCCTGAGCAATGCCCATTTCAAAACAAATAAAGCTACATACAATCAATAGTATTAAATATTTGGGTTTCATACTTCCTCCTCGTTTTAACAAATACCTAAACCCAGCCCGTTTGCAACGGGCAGGGGTAAATACATAATTTACTTATCGTGGGCCCAAGCCCTTTTCCCACTGTCTCCTAATAACAGTGCAACGAGAGGACTCGTTGCACACCATAACGATCGACAGTTGTTACAAACATCCAATCCCCCTCACCTCTATCCTCTCCCACCAGGGGAGAGGAAATAATTATTGTGCTCTTCCACCAGGGGAGATGATGAAAATATTGCGCCTAATTATCGTGGGCCGAAGCCCTTTCCCACTGTATCCTAATAACAGCGCAACAAGGGGACTCGTCCAGCCCATCGGATGAGCG
>JAGMEL010000304.1 GCA_023128195.1 Caldifarciminota bacterium
TGTCATCATCTGTAGTCGCCCGATTTATCGGGCATTGTCTGATAAATCAGACAACTACACGGAGTGACAGCACTCGTGCTGTCAATAAAAATCTACGCCAGAACCACGGTTTTTCTTTAATCGAACTCCTCGTGGCTCTGGTCATTCTCAGCGTTGTGCTATTACCTTTTCTAAGCACTATTTCTTATCGGCTCAGCAAAGAAAGGGAAAACGACGAAATGATAAAGGCAATTGAAATCGCAAAATCAAAAATGGAAGAAGTCTTACTACTGCCGGAAATTAAAGACAGCGAAGAAATTATTGAAAATAAATTTTTAATTAAAATAAAAATCCTTGATGGTGATAAATACGACGAACCGGTTAACCTCAAACCCATAGAAGCCCGCATCACTGTGCTACGACTAAAAGACAAAGTAAAACTTATTGAACTCAGCGCATTGAAATAACAGTGGTGGATTTGTGGTGGATTTGGGGTCAGACCTGGAAACTAGAAACTAATCGACAGTGCAGTAGAGGTGTATAGATGGCACAATTGTGCCGATTACAGCCAAACAGGTATTGATTTATTGCTTGCGAAAATTCACCGGCTTGACATATCAATCGATTGGTGATATAGTTGCTATGCGGTATCCAATGGTGAGCAAAGCGGGATTAACTATTAAAATTATTGGAAGAGGATAAACAATTGAAGCGAACGATTAATAAATTAGTTTCTAGTTTCCAGGTCTGACCCCGTATGTACGCATCAAAGTAGATGCTGTAGTGGATCTCCTAAAATATTGACAGGCAAGCTTTTTCTGTTATTATAATCCAGTGTTAGTAATCAGGAAGAAAATTAATTATAAATCGCTAAAGCAAAAGGGGTTAACCCTTGTCGAATTAATGGTCACAATGGTAATCCTTTCGATTGTGATCGCTTTAACACTATCTGTTCTTTTTAATGTTCAGAAAACTCAGAGAAAAATCGATGAGAAATACGCCTGCAATGAGGAAGCTAACCGCATTGCCCGGGAAATCGAAAATTCACTACGCCTTGCCCAAAAATTGATTGAAGGAAAAAATAATAAATTAACATTTCTCGATATTAATAATGATACGACTGAATATTATTTAAAGGGCGATACGCTTTTTAAAAATGAAAACCCTGCAACCAATTTATCAGTAGATTCATTATATTTTATCTATGTCAAAATTGAGGAAAGCGAAAAAATTACGGATTTCTACGTGCTTGATACAAGCGGGGACGCTATCCTGGATGATATGGAATTAACTGCTGTTTCAGGCATCAGGATTTACATGAGATTCTTATGTCCGCAATCCCGCGCATCAAAAAGAATAAAAATTAAAAAAAGATTATTTATACTACTGAGAAATTTACAAAACTAACCTCTCCCTTGTCATTGCGACCCCGCACTTTTATCAAAAGTGCGGGGGAAACAATCTCACAACCCGAGATTACCACGCCGCCACGAAACTTGGCGGGCTCGTAATGACAAAAAGAAAACGTCATTGCGAGGAGTTAAAACGCCTGCCCTGCCTGTCCCGAGCGCAGGCGAGGGGAGCTTGTCGAAGGGAAGCAATCTCAAATAAACTTACTGTTCGAGCCTGTCGAGAACTTCCTCTTACGGCATTGCGACATGGCGATATAAACATTCAAGATTACCACATCCATACACCAATACATTGGTGTATGGACTCATAATGACAGAAATTATTAGAATCTTCTCGATGCGTCCTGTTCTTTATAAAAAAGGCGGGACTTACTCGAAGAGTAATACAGTTTAAATATTTTTATTCCTGGGTCTGGGATGAATCTTCTGGTTCACTCAGAACATCAGGAACTTCGTATTTGGGTTTATGTAAAGAAAAGATTTTTTTAACAACAGCATCACCTAATCTGCCTGCTACATATTCACACATTTTTTCAATATCTCTACCTTTTTCACTTTCAATAAATGAGCAGAGTACAACATTGCTCCGGCATTTAATTATCTTTACGGAAGCAAGAATTTTATCAGTCATTTTTTCTATACTAAACGTGCCATAGTCCATAATATCAAAACTTATAATATATTCTATATATCCGGAATGAATATCTTCATTGCTCAAGGTGTCCTGATGGAAAACTATAATCCGCTCTTTTCCTTTTTCAACTATATCTTTTAATAGGAATTCCTTGAAAATATGCCTGATTTTCATATTTTCGATTCTACTTTCATCAAGTATCTGAATATTTATCGGCTCAACAACTCTGTGTTCTTTGTGCAACTTCACACAGCTAGTGAGTAAAAGAATAATTATAATAAATAAGCTTAAAATTCTATTATTTGACATTTCTTTCCTCTTTACCCAACTTCAAAACTTCCTAACTCCAAAACTTCCCAACTTCAAAACTTCCCAACTTCAAAACTTCCTAACTTCCCAACTTCATAACTTCCCATCTTCCCAATTTCATAATTCATAACTTCCCAACTTCCCATCTTCCCAACTTCAAAACTTCCCAACTTCAAAACTTCCCAACTTCAACTTCCCTTCTCTCCCTGTCCTCACTCAAGTATCCTCGGCGTTATATAAATAATCAGCTCAGTCTCTTCTTTCTTGGTCATAGTTTGGGAAAAAAGTGCGCCGATAATAGGTATGCTGCCGAGAATCGGTACAGATTCTCGTGTTTCAATATCTGAGGTTTGAATCAAACCACCAATGGCAATAGTCTCTCCATCTTTTATGTTAATCGTTGTATTTGCAGTTCTTCTTGCAATTTCGGGTAATCCATTAGGTCCAATGGCTTTTAGATTTGAAACTACAGTTTGAATAACCGTTGTAATCTCTCCTGCACTGCTCACCCAGGGAACTATTCGCAATTTTATACCGGCATCAATTGAATGCAATTGGTATATCGGATTATCAACCGTGCCGGTTGTGGTTCTATAATAGCTTACCCAGCCAACATCGATTGATGCTTCATTACCATTCAATGTAGCAATTCTTGGCCTTGCCTTTACTTTTGCCTTGCCTTTGGTCTCGAGCGCATCAATCATTAACCAGAAATTCGAGGGCACTCTGCCCAGATTGGTTAGGTTTAAATAATCACCTATGACATTCAGAATATCGTTTATGTCATCATCTGAAGCCGTATAAGTTAAATGAGGGAATAATGTATTAACAATTGTATCAGGTTTTGCATAGAGTCCTCGAAATCCAATCTCAGTAATTGCCGATTTAGAAAACTCAACTATCACTGCCTCTATCAAAATCTGAGGTGTCGGCAGGTCAATCGTCTCAATAAAATTCTCTGCCTGGCTTATTAAGTCATCTGTGCCGAATATTAATATTGCATTCTGTTCTTTTACTACCTTAACATTTTCAGCAGGAATCATCTGGGGTAGAAACTGAGGCACAATGTCAGCTTTTATATAGCGTAAAGGAATGAGTTTTATTGATGTCAATGCAGCTGCAGCTGGAGACGTGAGGGATTTATCACCAATCAGGTAAATATCATCAACCTTACGATATGTGAAATTCGTACCCTGGAAAAGAAGCGAAAAAGCCTTTTCCAAAGGTACCTTGTCCATCTTGGCGTTAACTGCTCCTCTTACCTCACCATACCGTACAACATTCAAATTTGCCTGGCTCGAAACCTCATCGAGTATATCGCCAATATCTCCATCCGAGACATTTAAACTGACAAGTAAATCTTTATCAACTGTAACCGACAATCCTTTGCGCCTACCTGGCTTTCCACCTGCTCTGGTAATTTCATAAATACCCGCAGACTTTTTTAAGATAAAACCATTAGCACTCAATAATGAAGACAAGCCGCGTTCTAATGGCACATCAAATAAAATACCACTGATCTCACCGGTTACTGTCTGGTCAGCAACAATGTTTATTTTACTCTGAGATGCAATATCGCGCAAAAGTTCATCCACAGGGATATTTTTTATGTTCAGGGTAAGACGATCTTTGCTCGCAGTAATCTCTTTTATTCGCTCTTTTTCCATCTTCTTAACAAAATAATAATCTTCTCGCTTTTCCAGAGAAAAACCATTTGCACGAAGCATCATAGAAAGTCCATCTTCTAAACTAACCTTTTCAAGATGAACTGTAATCTTACCTTCGACACTTTTATCTACAACGATATTTACTCCTGCTTGTATACCTATTGCCCGCAGCACATCTCTAACATCAGCATCTTTAAAATCAAAAGTGATTTCTGAAGTATCAATATGAGTAGTTTGATTGAATAGTACTAATATACAAAACAAAACATTCATAGTACATTATACTCTAATAATTCTTGAAATCAAGAAAAAACTGCATAAAAAA
>JAGMEL010000305.1 GCA_023128195.1 Caldifarciminota bacterium
AGTGAATTCGACAAGTTAATGGAGTTAGGTGCCATGGGGATAAAAGAGATAATTGAATTGGAGAAGAAAATAGTTGGAAAAAGTAGTATATAAAGAATTTAAAAGGATTGTATCAGAAAAACAGCGAGGAAAAAGGATTGACAATTATCTGATTATTTCCGGCATTGGAATTTCGAGAAACTTAACCCAGAAATTAATTGATCAGGGTGAGGTATTAGTTAACAGCCATTCAGTAAAGCATTCATACCGTGTAAAGACTAACGATGAAATCTGTGTTCGGTTTGCGATGAAGCTTGCCCCGGAGATTAAGGCTGAAGATATTCCATTAAAGATAATCTATGAAGATGATGATATTATTGTTATCAATAAAGATAAAGGTATGGTTGTTCATCCAGCACGTGGTAATTTTGAACATACAATGGTTAATGCCTTATTGTATTATTGTGGTAGGCTTCCGACATTAGGTGATAGGGTGCGACCGGGTGTGCTACATCGGCTTGATAAAGATACTACAGGATTGATTTTGTTCGCAAAGACTGATGAAGCTTTACGTATAGTTAGTAGGGCAATTGAAAAAAGACATGTTAAGAAAAAATACGACGTGCTCTGTTGGAATTATCCTGGTATGCCAGAAGGAATTATTGAAGCACCGATTGGCCGCAGTGGTTTGGATAGAAAAAAAATGGCGGTAACACCATTATCTTCAAAACTTGCAACGACAGAATATGTTGTATTGGAACGTTTTACAATAGCAACATATCTAAAGGTTTCACTCATTACGGGAAGGACACATCAGATTAGGGTTCATTTTAAACATATTGGTTGTCCGATTGTTGGTGATAAGGATTATGGAGGAAGAAGCCCCGGTACAATAAGAAGGGGGGAAGATTTACCAATGTTCAAAGAAATTTTAAAGTTGATTGATCGTCAGACATTACATGCATCAGAATTGATTTTTAATCATCCAAGGAACAAAAAAGAGATGAAATTCACTGCACCTCTGCCTGAAGACATGCAGCACGTGCTTTCTTATTTAAGGTCCCCCTCTAAAAAATGAACGGCATATACCTCTATTTATTGCTTCAAGAAATCAGGGATAAACTCCTTGGTTTATATATTAATGAAATCCGCTCGATGCACAGGATGGTTCAGATTATTTGTGGAGATAAAGCGCTTTTTGTTTCACTCTATCCAGAGGCACCTGCAATCTTTTTTTCTAAAAGGATAAAGAAAAATTTCGAGAAACTGAAATCATTTAGTGATAATGTTTGCTCGAATCGTATAAAAAATGTCGAGCAGCCAAATTTTATGCCGGTTATGAAATTGGAATTGGAGAGATTAGATATAGCTGGGAAAAGTGAGGTCGAAATTATCATCTCACTATATAGGGCAGCACCAAATTTCAGCATAAAGACTGCTCGTTCACAAAAAAATCTGTTTCCGCGTTATCTTGAAAAGTGTCCAAAAAAGTCCATTATTGAATTAACTGAGAAATATTTGCAGTCAAATTATACTCAAAAAGGAATCGATTTTAGAGAAAGGTTAGTGAAGGAAATCGAGGGGGTTGATAAGTATCTTGCCAATGAGCTGACATCTGAGAATATACAGAGGCTGCAGGCGATATTATCAGGTGCAAGAGTAAAGCCACGTTTGGTCTCTGTCTTGCCGTTTCGAATAAGTTTATTTGCCTCTGAATACATAAAGGAATATTCTTCCTTAAATGGATTATTAGCAGAGGGAATCAAAAAATTTATTGAAAAGAAAGAACAAGATTCACTCGTTTTGCAAAAAAAAGAGTTAATCAGAAATTTAAACAGGCGCATAGAACGATTGAAAAAGGGATTGTTAAAGGAAGAGGAGATTGAGGAGTACCGTATTGCTGGCGAAATGATTTTAACCAATATTACAAAGATAAAAAAAGGTATTCGGCAAATAAATTTGTTTAATCCCTACGACAAAAAAGATGTTGATGTAAAACTTGATCCCCGAAAAACACCGCAGGAAAATGCCCAGGCTTATTTTTCAAAGTATAAAAAATTGAAACGCGGTCAGCCAAAGATAAAAGATAAAATAAAAGGGTTTAAAAAAGAAATCGAAAATATCGAGGCGGGTATTTTTAAAATACCTGGTGTGATATTTGTATCTGGAGAAAAAAAAGAAAAACCACTGCCTTTCCGCATTTTTAACCTTGTTTCAGGTTCAGTCGTATGGGTTGGTAAAAATGCGAGATCGAATCAGGAATTGACATTTAAATTTGCCCGGCCTAATGATTATTTTTTCCATATCAGAGGTTATGAAGGATCGCACATAATCTTAAAAGCCAAAGTACCAAAGGGGCAGCGTCCCAAAAAGGAGGATATTGAAATTGCTGCTTCAATCGCAGCGCATTTCAGCAAGGCTAAGAATCAAAGGAATGTTGCAGTTTCTTATACCCAGCGCAAATATTTGAAGAAGAACAAAAAGGGTAAGTTAGGAAGCGTAATTCTTATGCGGGAACAGGTGATTTTTGTAGACCCTGGCGTACCTTCCCCCTTGACTTTTTTTTAATTATGATTATACTATTACAAAAGGAGGTAACATGCCAGAGATTGATAAAACAATTGAGGACGGAAAGATTTGGGCATTTGTTGGATACTGGGGAATTTTATTTTTGGTTCCGCTTCTTGGTAAAAAGGATAATAAATTTGCCTCATTCCACGGCAAACAAGGTCTGGTGTTATTTGTATTTTGGGTGGCTGTTTTTATACTTAGTTTTATTCCTTTCATAGGTGGAATTATTGGTTTCCTCGGTTGGATCATCTATATAATTTTAGCAATTGTTGGTATGGTGAAATCTTTGCAGGGACAGTATTGGAAAATTCCGGTTTTGGGGGATATAGCGGAAAAGATTAAAATCTAAAAAAAAGATTTTATTAAACGTTCCAGTTATTGCTAGTACCGTTTCAAATAGTTCGTGTTTTAT
>JAGMEL010000306.1 GCA_023128195.1 Caldifarciminota bacterium
TAATGGCTGCCATCAACGTTTATTAAATTCCAGTCAAAGTAGTCAAGCACTTTTTCCACCTTTGCGAATCTCATTTCCGGAGGCAAACGGAGCATCTTTTCTACTAATTTTACTATTTTTGTCAATCACACCTCATTATACTATATATAGTATCACCTGTCAAGAGCTTAGTTATTCTCAGCTAATACTTCTTTAACTATTCTGCGGGCAATCTCAAATGCCGCTGCAATGCGAATAATTTTGACATCACCAAGACCTTTGAATTGTAAAAACTTGTCCAGCGGCTGATTTGCCAAACCTTTGAATGAACCAAATTTGGTAAGAATCTCCTCGGCTATTTTTTCAGCTGACTTGCCTTTGATACCAGTAGATATAAGTATTGAAAGGAGTTCTACATCTGACAGTGATTCAGGACCTTTTTCTCGCAATTTGCCGCCGGGATGGTGCCAATAAGCAGCTTTGTTACTTCTGACCATATTTTTTTGCTTCTTCGATTTTTTAGATTTCAAAATATCGCAAGCTCCTATTAAGCGGTGTTTTTATACTAGGCCGAAGTTCTGAAAGTATTTGTCTGTTAATTGACATTACGATCCTCCCTGTTTTTGAGTCTTATTCGATAATTGGTATCTAACTTTAACCAAAATTGTGGCGATTGTCCAAAGGTTTTGCTCAGAAGTCTAGCAACTTCAATATTGATTACATGCTTGTTCTTAATCAGCTTGTTCACTAATTTTGAAGATATGCCCATGATTTCAGCCAGGTCTTCCCGGCGCCAGTTACGAGCCTCTAACTCTTCTTTAATAAATGGTCCTGGACCAATGTTAAAATATGGTTTATATTTTTTTATCATATCGCTGCTAAGTCTGTCTTGAGCTTTTCTGCCCAGGTGTGCACTTTCAAAGCAGTATCCCTCTTGATGATGATATCATCTTTATAATCAGCCTTCACCCTTTCTTTACGTAATCGATCCAGGTCATAGCCGATCTGTCTGTATAAGTTATCATTATTCTTTTTAAAATAATCAATAACCTGCTTATGAACATTCGGTGGTTGGAAGATCTTCTTTTCTTCAGTTTTGAGTCTCTGCCTGGTCTTGCCAAATACCCCATAGTATGCACGATTAATTGAACTTCTATAATATTCTTCGCCACTTTTCTTTAACAAATCAGCAGCTACACGAAGTAAATCAATCCAGTTAAAACTCATCTTTCGACTCGATTGTTATATTAAGCAACCCCTTGGTTACATGCTGTACAGTGTTAAACCAGTCTGCAAGCAATTTATCAAATTTTTCAAGAGATTCATCAAGGTTCAAATCCGATCTTATGACAATAAATAATTCGGTGGTGTCTGTTTCATCTTCAGGGTCATTGAACAATTCCAATACTAAATTAGTATTTTTATCAAACAAAGCACTTGATTGTGTAGGACATTCCTCCAGAATCGGCATAAGAAACCAATTATTGAAAATGAAATGTATGATTTCAATCTGCTCGAGTTCGTCTTTGAATACATAATTTTGCAATAACGACTCCACAGCATAATATTTTATGAGAGGCTCACTCAAATCTTTTATAGCTGAAGAATAAATGGCAACAGTCTCCTTGACGAAAAGATCTTCAGGCTTAAACCGGGCAGTGTAATCTGTCATTATTTATCCTTCCCCGAGAGAATGAGAAACAGCAGGAATAATGCACCACCGACTGCAAGCCAGGTGAGAGCCTTATTTTGTTCTTTTGCCAGCTTCATAGCTTCCAATTTCTGAGTGATTAATGAAATAGTATGAGCAGAATCATTGCGGTCAATAAAAACCAGATGAGGTTTCCAACTTTCATGTATCTTAAGGTTTTGGTCTGCAAGAAAAACAATATTCTTTTTCGAAAATGTGATGGCTGTTTCTAATTCTTTTTTCAACCAATCATAGTGAACACCGTTTTCTGAAGCAATGACAAGTACTGCGTCAGCATCTTTTAATTGTGCACTGATACGACTGGGTAAACCGTCATCCGACATCCATTTTCTGTCCGGTATAAAGCATGTTATTCCCCGTTTGGCTGCTTCTTCGGAAACCGCATATAATGCAGCAAATTCCTTCGGTAATAAGCTGTAACTGATAAATACTTTAAAACTCATATCTAATCCTTTTTTTCCATATTATATCCATATCATTGAAACACACAAGCCATGAGATTGCTTCGTCATTTCATTCCTCGCAATGACCTGTGTGGGTTTTCATGCTGCCAGGACTGAATTTAGTTCTTCTATGACATTTCTCAGCTCTTCGCCAAATATCTGTTGTGCTTTGACCGGGCCACCTTTTTCATAAAACGGTGCAAGTTCGAAATCAGCTATGTTGATACTTAGCGATGTGGCAATGTGGTCTTTTATCATATTTAACCACTCAGTCTGCCCTGGTGTGAATTTCCTTCCAAGCTTTGCCTGCTGAGCAAGCCATTCGGTGAATCGGCGATTAACTGTCTCAACGAACGGTTCAAGGATATCAACTTCACCAATCGTGAATCGAATGAGTGAAATAATATTCATCAACAATCTCTGTGGACCAGCACCTTTGACCTTAGATTTCTCTAATTGTTCATAAGCCTGCCAAAGTTGCTCTGTGTTAAGAAGATACGGTGGTTTTTCAATAGCTGCGGCAAGTTGTTTAATTTGTTCATATGTGAGAAGACGTTTTTCGTAGGGTTTGCTGTAAATAATCTGCAGCGCTGTAAGTTCATCCTTGTTTTCTTCAATGAATTTCTTGAAAGTATCCACGATAGTACGTGCCTTTTCTTTTGCTTTCTCATCATAGCCGACAGAAATTACAGTATCTTTGCTTACGGTATCTATAATTTGTTCATTTCTTTTTTTAATATCAATAATTAGATTTCTTAATTGAGGAACATCAAATGGTGCACATGCCTGTTTTACCAATTCTTCACTGGCTTTTGCCATATACTCTTCAGTTGGTTCAGATACCTTGAACATCTCTTTGGCTTTTTCATATTGTTTATCAGAATCAACCGTATCTAATAGATTATTAATAATTTGATTTAAGGACTTACCTGCTGAGGCAGTTTCAATTTCTTTTCGATCCTTTTCATCTATTCTCTTATCAAGACGGGCAAGCCTACCAGCCAGAGATGTAAGTGTATCTTCATCTCTTTTACCTATTGCAACTGACATAATAAGTTTTTCAAAAGGCACGCTTCTCTTACGCTCCAGTGGTCTTGAATCAGTTTTATCGTTCTCGCATACACCTACTGCATCGATAATTATAAAATGGGTTTTATGCCTGGCATCCGGGGTTACTCCTTGAAGACTATCCGGATCAATTGTCCTAGTGCCCCGTCCTTTCATCTGTTCAAAATAGACCCTTGATTTGACATCTCTCATAAATATTAGACATTCTAATGGCTGAATGTCTGTGCCTGTTGAAATCATATCCACGGTTACTGCAATGCGAGGATTATAAGAGTTGCGGAAATAAGCAATGAGGTCAGCAGGTTTTTCGCCAGTGGTTTTGTAAGTTATCTTTTTGCAGAATTCATTACCTTTACCAAATTCTTCCCTTATAATATGCACAATATCCTCTGCATGAGAGTCATCTTTGGCAAAAACGAGTGTTTTTGGAATTTCATTTCTTTCCGGAAATATCTCGGTAAAGAGCTTTTCCTTGAATGTTTTTATAACTGTTCGTATCTGGTCAGGAGCGACCACATTGCGATCCAACTGTTCAGCAGGATATTCAAAATTCTCATTAAGTTGTTCCCAACGCATTTTTCTTGTTAATTTGTCTCGTTTGTCAACGTAATATCCAGCTTCTATTTTACTGCCTTTTTCAGTAATATCTGTTTTTATACGGTAAACCTCGTATCCCACATT
>JAGMEL010000307.1 GCA_023128195.1 Caldifarciminota bacterium
ACAATAAAATCAAAGGTATCAAGAGGTATTTGAGGATTAAAGGAGATCTCTTTTGGTTTTTCCGTAGGTTGTGTAAAATCGAGGATAGAATGTTCTTCAAGCTCTTCATCAAATTCAGGCTCGCCTTTAAGCATAGAATAGAGTCTTTGGATAGTAGTAATGCAAACACGACTCACTTTGTCGAGCGTGTTTGTGGTGAGGTGCTGCACATTGTAAAGTTCAGTAAACTTTCTACCATCATCAGGTGTTACATACTCCTGGAATTTCTGCACAGTTTGTTTGCCAAGAGTTCTGCGATCTACGAGGAAAAGGACTCTTTTTGCATTAGCAAATTTTATCAATCTATATATAAAACTGATCGCAGTATATGTTTTTCCAGCACCTGATGCCATTTGAATAAGGGCGCGAGGCTTAGCATCGACAAAGGACTTATCGAGTTCCTGAATGGCATCGATTTGACACTTTCTTAGTCCTTCAGTAATCAAAGATGGTAATCTCTTAAGCTGTGCTCTAAGGGTGTTGTCTTGAGACGCCCATTCTTTTAGTGTTTCGGGTGTATGGAAGGCAAAGACTCTGCGAGAGCAGGGCTCAGGATCTCTTGAATCTCTAAAATAAGTTTCTGTACCTGTGCTCTCATACGCGAATGGAAGAGGTTCCTGAACATGAGGAAGTCCCTCTGGTATACCTGATATGTATTTATCGGATTCTTCTGCAACACCGCTTAATGTATGACCTTCTGGTTTAGCTTCAATTACACCAACAGCAGTTCTATCAACAAAAAGCAAGTAATCGGTCGGTCCCCTTTTGAGAGGAAATTCGCGAACAGCCACGCCCAAAGAAACACCAAGATTTATTTCTCTGAGATCCTGGATTTGCCATCCTGCTGCTTCAAGGAGTTGGTCGATTTTCTGTCGTGCTTTTTCTTCAGGTTTCATAATAATTTATTCAGTTTCTTTTTCAATTCATCTTCCAATTTCATTCTTCACTCCTTGCTACGCAAACGATTACCCCGTACATTTAAGAGTGTTAGAAACACTCTTTGATTACAGTGATGAAAACATAGATTACAGTGATAAATCATAACACACCTTTCTTAATAAAAACAACTCCCGCATCCCCAATTCATACCAAAAAATCCTCATACCTCCGCTGAGTATAATTGTATACGTAAGTTTAGTTTTGTCAATGGCTTTGCCCTCGATTACAGAGATACAAAACCAGATTACAGTGATATTTTATATTACAGATTTCACAGATTATATACATAACACAGATTATATATCACAGATTACACAGAAATATAAATTAATCATTAATACACAGATTACACAGATAGTAAACAATACACAGATTTCACGGATAGATATAAAGAATACAGATTACATATCACAGATTACACGGATAGAAATAAAGAACACAGATTTCACAGATAACAATAAGACAAGGAGAAACGGAGACAAGGTGACACGGAGAAAGGGAGGAAAGGAGATAAAAGCGTAAGGCGTGCCGGTGAAATAATAGATTAAGGGTTATTTTCGGTAAATTTCGCGGCGATGTCCGACTCTAAGTATGATAATGTCCTGACCATGAATATCGAATATTACCCGATAATCACCAATCCGATAGCGATATTGCCCTAAAGATTCATCAACTAACTTTATCGACAATGCAATTGGATTCTTCTTTAATTTTCCTAAACTCGATTTTATTCTTTTTTTTATATTGTGAGATAGTTTTCGGATATCTTTAAAAGCTCGACGTGTATAAACTAAATTATATATGTTTAACCTTTCTTTTTTTCTTATTACTACTTTTGTTGTAAACTTCTTTATGAGAAAGTACTTTTCCTGTATCATATTCGGCTCTTGCCTCTTTTATAGATTCTATATACGAAGGGCTCGTCGCAGCCTGTAAGTCTTCAATGAAATCCTGCCGTGCTTTGGGGCTTAATTGTTTAAGCGCATTAACAATATCGTAGAATGATAGTTTCACTTTTAATTCATAAAGATGTTTTGTGCTTAATTGTTTATTACCCATAATTAATTATAGCAAATATACTAACTAAGTCAATGGCTTTGCCATCGATTACAGTGATATTTCATATCATTGATTACAGTGATGATTATATTGATGACAGCGATTTCATTAAATAGATTACCCCGTACGATTAACATCTTACGGGGCAGGCAGTGGACATTATGGGATTGACAACCGCACTGTGGAAGTTCTGAGGATCGGGTCTTGACATTGAATTCATACTGGGTAATATAATTTCTATTACGAATTTAGAGAACTTATTAACTCTTAACCTGGAGGTATCATGAATTACAGATTTTTATGTCGGTGTGTGAGCACTTGCCTTCTGGCATTGCCGCTCACGTTGCATGCGCAGAATTATTATATACAATGGGCAGATACGGTAGACAATGGCGACACTGACATCGGGTGGGCAGTTGCCGTGGATAATTCCAACAATATCATCATTACCGGACAGTCTGATATTGGTCCTGACGAAGATTATCTGACTATTAAATACGATCCTGACGGCACGATCCTCTGGATGGATACGCTGGATAATGGAAGTTACGATATTGCGTACGGTGTGGCAACAGATGACTTCAACAATGTCATTGTAACCGGTACATCATGGATCGGAGGAAACGGTGATGGGTATACTGTCAAATATGATTCCAATGGTACGTTCCTCTGGGGTGATACGATCACTTATCCAGAAACCAACCGCGCGATCGACGTGGCGGTTGATCACTCCAATAATATTATTGTCACCGGTAATGCCGAGATCGGTGCAAGCTCCGATATGATCACGATCAAGTACACGCCAAACGGCACGGTGTTATGGATAGATACGATGGACACTGGTTATAACGATTATGGTCGGGGTGTTGCAATAGACAGTGACAACAATATCATTGTAACCGGTTTTTCTACGATTGCCGGCGACCATGATTACATGACCGTCAAATACGACTCAAACGGTACGATGCTCTGGGCCGACACAATTGATTACGGTGCTTGGGATGTCTCTCTTGCCGTGGCAACAGATCATTCTGACAATATTATTATTACGGGCAGGTGTGAACTTTCGAGTTACGAGTATCTCACTGTTAAATACGATCCTGACGGTACGATGCTCTGGGCAGACACGCTTACTGATGGTCATGAAGCATACGGTGTTGCTGTAGATAGCGAGAACAGTGTCTTTGTGACCGGGGTAGGGCTTACTGGTGATTATCTCACGGTCAAATATGATTCTGCGGGTACAATAATGTGGATGGATACCCTGAACAATGGATCTGGTGACTGGGGTCACGGTATTGCCGTAGATACGCTGGATAATATCATTGTTACCGGTACATCAACAATCGGTGGAAACGCTGATTATTTCACGGTGAAATATGCTCCAGAACCCGGGATTGCAGAAGATGCCGAGGATAATGCATACTCCTTGACCTTTGACGTTCATCCAAATCCGTTTCGAACGAAACTGAATATATATTTCCAAACTCCAAGTTCCAAGAACCAAGTTACGATAGGAATCTATGATGTATCAGGTCGACTTATAAAAACGTTGCGCCTTACGCCCGACGCTTTATGCCCTACACAAGTTTCCTGGGATGGATGTGATGAAACAGGAAAGCAGCTGTCGAGCGGAGTATATTTTATTCAAACAGAAACAGAAAAGCACCGGGAGACAAAAAAGGTTCTATTGATTAAGTAAACAGCTCGACAAAGTACTGCACTGCAGGGGCAAAGACAAGTGAAAAGTTAAAAGGTAAAAGCAAAAATGTAAAAGATAAAAGTAAAAGATTAATACTTATTTTTATAAATTTGTGTATAAAGACCTCCTTGCTACGCAAACGATTAATGTCTAAAGAACAAGCTCTGTTCGATAAATCGAACGACTACATTTTTAGTATTTAACAGATGGTGAAGCTGCTTTATAACGCTCTTTTTTTATCTCTTGCACAGTAATTTTTTCTGAAAGGAAAGAAAGAATCATTTGATTCAAGCTAACACCTTCTTTTTTGGCGAGGAAGGCAATCCGTTTGTGCAGAGATGTTGGAATACGCACGAGAAACTTACCACTGTATTCTTTCATTACTTCTGGCATAGGAATTGTCTTTTTTTTCTTTAACATCGATTCAAGCCACATCTTCTTTGATTTTTCCAAGTTCTTTAGAGTTTCTTCCTGGGTCTCACCCTGAGACATGCAGCCAGTTAATTCTTCAATCTCAGCGAAGAAACCACCTGCTTCTTCTGGGATAAGTTTGATGGTGTATGGCAGGCTCAAATAATATTTAAGATCACGTTTTTTATTTTTTATTTTGCTCATACCATTCCTCCAAATCTTGTATTTCAATAATTTCTCTAATATATCCACGTTTGACTTTGTTCTTATGCTTTACAATAATCATATCCGAATACCCTGGTTTTTCATAGTGGTAATGGCTGCCATCAACGTTTATTAAATTCCAGTCAAAGTAGTCAAGCACTTTTTCCACCTTTGCGAATCTCATTTCCGGAGGCAAACGGAGCATCTTTTCTACTAATTTTACTATTTTTGTCAATCACATCCCATTATACTATATATAGTATCACCTGTCAAGAGTTTAGTTATTCTCAGCTAAGGTCTTTCGACGGGGTCAGCCCTCGAAATTAGAAACTAACATCTTCGATGTTCGATGACAATGATAAAATAGAAGATTACAGTGATAATAGAAAAACTACATCTTCGATGTCGATTACCCCGTACATTTGACAATTAACGGGGCAGGCACGGATGAAAATCATTTTAATGTAACAACTTCAAATTGTGCTTTCTTTTTGCGTGCTTCATTAACGTTTTTTTCAAGACTTTTAGCCGTAGTATCGTCAATCCATTCCTCACCACACTGAGAGCAAATCATTGTTGGGACATCGCGCACTACAATAACACCAAAACCAGGGTCAACAGTATAGGTTGTCTTACCTGCTTTTTTAACTCCGCCACAAATCGGACAAAGTTTTTTGTTTTTTGCTAACTTATTCATTTTTTCTCCTGGTTTTAAAATCAGACTCAAAATATTCAAGACTTGGTTCATAAGCTGTTATAAGACGCTGTGGGGGACGCTGTGGGGTCAAATCTCGAAACTTGACAAATAATCGGAATGCTCGATCTATTTATTACCCCTCATCCTTACCCTCTCCCACAAGGGGAGAGGGTTCTATGCTAAAATGGGGGCAGACAATTGAAATAAGGAAGAAGAGTGTACTATTTAAACCAGATCAATGAATTCTTCAATTGTCAATCCAGCACCTTCTATGATTTTATCAAGAGTACCAGTGTCAACCACTTTATGTGCGGGGACGACAACTTGTGCAAATGGTTTATCTCTACGCATAATTACGTGACTACCTCTTTGTCTTCTTATATAAAAACCTGCTTTCTTGAGAGCGTTTATTACTTTTCTTGAAGATAATCCACGCGGTAGTTTCGTCACTTGACCGCAACTTCTATTTCAAGAACCTCTTTGCCTACTTCGGCAGGTACAGGTAAACCATCTTCAATGAGACACTCTACATAGTCTTTCATTGCCGCCTTTAGATTT